>JAYTRP010000108.1:0-6780 GCA_043746145.1 Hyphomicrobiales bacterium
ATTTAGCTTAGCAGCAATGCCGCTGGCATGTCACGTCAAATGGATGGTCTCGAAGCAGCGAAACCGGTCCTTTACCAATTGCACGCCGAGTATCTCATAGACGCCGCCGCTGGATCACGCGCTTTCCGAGTTCGCTGGGCTTGGTCGAAACTCCCGCGGGTGGCCTTGATTGAGACAGAGGGAATCGAGCTGGGTTTCATGACCGGCATTCCCGGTCCTTGCGAGGAGCCCTGGCAACGAAGCAATCCAGGAGCCGCAAGCCGCGCCGATGCCGTATTGCCGCTAATCGCAATCCACGCCATCCTCAGAGCTGCTCCCGCCAGAGGACATCGTCTTGCCCCGCGCCCCTTGCGTCTACATCGTGGCCAGCGCCCGCAACGGCACGCTCTACATCGGCGTGACGTCGAACCTATCACAACGTATCTACCAGCACCGAGAGGGCCACACGCCGGGATTCGCCAGCCGCTACCGCTGCCACTTACTCGTGTTCCAGGAGTTCTACGAACGGATGGACGACGCGATAGCCCGCGAGAAACAAATCAAGGGCGGCTCGCGCGCGAAGAAGCTAGCGCTGATCGAAGCGCAAAACCCGCAATGGCGCGATCTCTATCCCGACCTAGCATTGTGACGCCTGAAACTCTAACTTCATGGCGAGGAACCCTTGCGACGAAGTCATCCAGAGGCCGATGGGCGCCAAGGTTGGCCATGAGGCCGCGACGCAGTCTTTCCGGCAAACGGCGGCGCACTACGACCCCCTGGGTTGCTTCGTCGCAAGAGCTCCTCGCAATGACGGACATTTGCAGTGACGGATTGGAGCCGAGCCCTGCAGCGTCTCGACAGCAGCGCACTCCGCAGCCACAACCCGCAGTCCCCCGTCATTGCGAGGAGCTCTTGCGACGAAGCCATCCAGGGGCCAACAGGCACTTTGGTTGGACACGGCGCCGCGAGACACAGGCCCTCTCGCGACTAGTGGCGCACTACGACCCCTGGGTTGCTTCGTCGCAAAAGCTCCTCGCAATGACAGACCTGGGCGGGCGCCCCTGCCGCGTGTTGACAACAGCGCACTCCCCCCGTAATGGCGAGGAGCTCTTGCGACGAAGCCATCCAGAGGCCGACAGGCACTCTGGTTGGACACGGCGCCGCAAGACACAGGCCCTCTTGCGACTAGTGGCGTTTTACGATCCTCTAAGTTGCTTCGTCGCAAGAGCTCCTCGCAATGACGCGCCCGCCCGCCCGCTTAACCCCGCTTCAAATCCGGCGGCGTCGCCTCTTGAACCAGCTCTGCCAACGCCTCGTCGAACTTCAGCGAACGCTGTTGGTTGGAGCCCAGCCGTCGCAGCGACAGCGTTCGCTCCTCCGCCTCTTTCTTGCCAATCGCAACAATTACGGGCGTTTTGCTAAGCGAATGTTCGCGCACCTTGTAGCTGATCTTCTCGTTACGAAGGTCCATCTCGACGCGTAGGCCGCGCTTCTTGGCGAAGCGTGCGAATTCGTGGGCGTAATCATCGCCCTCCTGCGTAATCGTGCAGACGACGATCTGCACCGGGGCAAGCCAGAGCGGCAGGTGGCCCGCGTAGTTTTCGAGCAGGATGCCGGTGAAGCGCTCCATCGAGCCGCAGATCGCGCGATGGACCATGACGGGGGTGGTCTTCGAACTATCGGGCGCGATGTAGAACGCGCCAAATCGCTCCGGCAGGTTGAAGTCGATCTGCGTGGTGCCGCACTGCCAATCACGACCGATCGCGTCGCGCAGCACGTACTCGAACTTGGGGCCGTAGAAGGCGCCCTCGCCCGGGTTGAGCTGCGTGGTGACGATGTCGCCGTGGCGTTGTTTGATCTCTTCGAGCACGGTCAACATCACGTTCTCGGCGTGATCCCACATCGCATCCGTGCCGACGCGCTTTTCAGGCCGGGTCGAGAGTTTGACGACGATCTTGTCGAAGCCGAAATCCTGATAGACCGAGAGGATCAGTTCGTTGATCTTATGACATTCCTCGGCCAGTTGATCTTCGGTGCAGAAGATATGTGCGTCATCCTGCGTGAAGGCGCGCACACGCATCACGCCGTGCAGCGCACCCGAAGGTTCATAGCGATGCACCAGGCCAAATTCAGCGAGCCGCAGCGGAAGTTCGCGATAGGAGCGCAGGCCGTTCTTGAAGATTTGGATATGGCCCGGGCAGTTCATTGGTTTCAGCGCATAGATGCGCTCGTCCTCGGACTCGGCGTCATCGCCGGCGGGACGCGCCATAAACATGTTCTCGCGATACCAGCCCCAATGGCCGGAAATCTCCCAGAGGTGTTTGTCGAGCACCTGCGGCGCGCTCACCTCCTGATAGTCGTCGGCGAGGCGGCGGCGCATGTAAGCAATCAGGGTCTGGAACAGCGTCCAACCCTTGGGATGCCAGAACACCGTGCCCGGCCCCTCCTCCTGGAAATGGAACAGATCCATTTCGCGCGCGAGCTTGCGATGGTCGCGCTTTTCCGCCTCCTCGAGCTGCTTCAGATAAGCGTCGAGTTCCTCCTTCTTGGCGAAGGCGGTGGCGTAGAGCCGCGACAACATCGGTTTGGTTGAATCGCCGCGCCAATAGGCGCCGGCGACCTTCATGATCTTGAACGCGTCGCCGATCTTCCCGGTCGAAGTCATGTGCGGGCCGCGGCAGAGATCGAGCCACTCGCCCTGCGAATAAAGCTTGAGGTCCTGACCCGCTGGGATCGTATCAATCAACTCGATCTTGAACGCCTCGCCCTTTTTTTCAAACAGGCTCTTGGCCTCATCGCGGCCAATCACCTGTTTGACGAACGGTTTATCGCGCGCGATGATTTCACGCATGCGCTTCTCGATGACCGGGAAATCCTCGGGAGTGAACGGCGTCGCGCGATAGAAATCGTAGTAGAAGCCGTTCTCGATCACCGGCCCAATCGTCACCTGGGTTTCCGGCCAGAGCGACTGCACCGCCTCGGCCAGCACATGCGCGGCGTCATGGCGGATCAACTCGAGCGAGCGCGAGTCCTCGCGGCCGAGGAACTCGATCGCAGCATCGTGGTCTATTTTGTCGGCGAGATCGGTGACCACCCCATTGAGCGCCATCGCGACCGTGCGCTTGGCCAGGGAGGGGGAGATCGCCTTAGCGATCTCGAAGCCCGAGACGCCGGGCTCGTAGGCGCGGCTCGCGCCATCGGGAAAAGTAACGTTGATCATGACGGCTCCTAAGGCTCACTCGCCGAAACAAGCCGGCGTAAGCGTATGAGCGGGATATAAGGGCAGGCTTGCTTGAGGGCAAATGGGGGCGCGGCCACCCAACGGGCGCTACGCCGTCCCCACGCTCCTCGCGAACTCGGCAATCCGCCGCGCTAGCTCTTCGTGGAAACCCGGCGGGATCTCGTGGCCGAGCCCCTCAACGACCTCGAACTTCGCGCCCGGAATGTTTACCGCCGAATCGCGCCCCGAAGCTATCGGCATTAGCCGGTCAGTGTCGCCGTGGATAACCAGCGTGGGCGCCTTGATCCGCGCCAGCCGCTCACGCCGATCGCCGTCGGCCACCATGGCCGCAAGCTGACGACCGGGCCCGGCGGGGTCGAAGGCGCGACGTGCATCGGCAAGGGCGCGCTCGCGGGCGCCCGCTTCATCGAAGCGGTAGCGCGTACCCGCTAAAATGCGCTCCATCTTGACGGCGCGCGAGAGAAAGCCCGCCTCGTCGACGGCCGGATCGGGCGAAGGGGAGCGTAATGCGGCCATCGCCTCGGGATCGGCTCCGGGAAGCGCGGGATTTCCCGAACTCGAGTAGATCGAAACCAGCGTGATTGTCCTCTCCGGATATTGGCTAGCCACAAGTTGCGCAATCATGCCGCCCATCGAGCGCCCCACAATATGCGCCTTGCCGATCACGAGCGCGTCCAACAGCGCTGCCGCGTCATCGGCCATCGTCTGCAATGTATAGGGTGTGTCGGGGCGCTGTCCGCGACGCAGCGCCGCTACGACTTCCGCCAACTCGGGGACGCGCGCGGCGGTGAAATGCGTGGACAGTCCAACATCGCGGTTGTCGAACCGAATAACGCGGAAGCCGAAACCACTGAGGCGCCGGCAGAATTCAACGTCCCAAGCCGTCATCTGGCTGCCTAGCCCCGCGATCAGCAGAATCGCTTCGTCGGCTTCGGCTCCGAACGATTCGTAGGCGATCTCGATATCGTTCGCGTTGATCTTCGGCATGCGCGTCTCCTCGGAATAGCACCCCTACTCCAGCGATGGCGGTTCCGAAAGAAAGCTGCATGCTATTGAGCCGGCCTTCATCACGCCTTATCTCTGGACGTCAAATCGGAGCCGCATAATGACGCTGGAATTTGGTCTCGACACTTTCGGCGATGTCATGCGCGGAGCCGACGGGCTGCTGCTCTCGCACGCGCAGACGCTTCGCAATGTGGTCGAGCAAGGCGTGCTCGCCGACGAACTGGGACTCAATTTCTTTGGCGTCGGCGAGCATCATCGCGGCGATTTCGCAGTGTCGGCGCCGGAGGTGCTGCTGGCCGCAATCGCGACACGCACCAAGCGCATTCGGCTCGGCTCGGCCGTCACGGTCCTCTCGTCCGATGATCCGATTCGGGTGTTCCAGCGCTTCTCGACCCTCGATGCGGTCTCGAACGGGCGCGCCGAGGTGATCCTGGGCCGCGGCTCGTTCACGGAATCCTTTCCGCTATTCGGCTATGACCTTTCGAAATACGAAGTGCTGTTCGAACAGAAGCTCGACCTGTTCGTGCATCTGATCCGCGAGCAGCCCGTCAACTGGGAGGGGCAGTTGCGGCCTCCGCTGGTCGATCAGTATATTTTTCCCCCGATTGAGAAGGGCGAATTGAAAACCTGGATCGGCGTCGGCGGTTCGCCCGAGTCGGTCGTGCGCGCGGCCCGCCACAATTTGGCGCTGACGCTGGCTATCATCGGCGGCGATCCCGCCCGTTTCAAACCCTACGTCGATCTCTATTATCGTGCGTACAAGCAGCTTGGCGGAACGCCCAAAGAGATCGCCGTGCATTCGCCAGGCTATATCGCCGACACCGACGCGCAGGCGCGCGAGAAGTTCTATACCGACTATAAGGGCATGCGCGATCACATCGGCGCCGAGCGCGGCTGGCCGCCGATGGAGCACGGCGAATTCGAGCAAGAGGTCGAGCATGGCTCGCTCTACGTCGGCTCACCGGAAACCGTCGCCGCCAAGATCGCGCGCACGCTGAATGTCCTCGGCGTCAAGCGGTTCGATCTGAAGTACAGCGCGGGCGGTCTTTCACACGAGAAGCTGATGCGCTGCATCGAGCTTTACGCGCGCGAGGTCACCCCCAGAGTGCGCGCGCTTGTGGCTCATTCCTCGTAATTGTCGATCACCGCGTCGGCGATGGAGCGTTTGGTGAGGATGCCCACAATGTCCTTCACCCGGGGACGGCCATGGCCTCCGTAGACAATCGCCGCGCCCGCGCCGTGGCGTTTTAACCGAGCGAGAGCGACGCTGAGCAGATCGTCATTCAAGCAGAGAACGATCTGATTCTCCATGAAATCATCGACGATCGCATCGGGATTGCGACGATACTCGCGCCAGAGCCCGGAGCGCGGCGGCACGAGGCCGGCGATGCGGCCCTCGCGCTCGACGATCACGGCCAGTGCTTCATCATTGTCGTCCGCGCTCAGGGCGTCGGCGAGGTTCGAGCCTGATTTGGCGATGACGAAGCGATGCTCCATCACGTCCTGCGTCTGCTTGACCAGGTAGAGATTGACGTGGCGCTCCTTGGGGATGCGGTGGCCGCGGTGGCGCAGCTTGATCGTGTAGATGGTCTCGCTGATTAACGCGCGACGCACACCCGCCGCGACCGCGACGGCGGCAATGACGGGCACGATTATCGCGTAGTCTCTAGTCATTTCAAACACCATGACGATCGCCGTCATCACGCCGCCTGTGCCGGCGCCAACCATCGCGGCCATGCCGACGATCGCGGCGGCCGGCGCCGTCAACCCCGCCTCGGGCAGTATTGCGCTGGCGACTGTGGCGAAGCCGGCGCCCAGGGTTGCGCCAAGGTAGAGGGAGGGGGAAAAAATGCCCCCCGAGGCGCCGCAGCCCAAGCTGATGGTCGTCGCCAGCAGCTTCATAACGAACAGGATCGCCAGCAGGCCGGGCACGGCCATATGGTTGTCTAGCACCTCCTGGATCACGCCGTAGCCAACGCCATCGACGTAGGAATGGCCATAAATGTGGGTCAGCCCAACGATCATCAATCCAACGAGCGTCATGCCAATGAGGTTCTGGACGTATTCACCGCCGGGAATTTTGGGGAAGCCGTCTTCCATAAAAACGAGCAGGCGAATGAAGGCCCAGGCGGCGACGCCGACCAGCGCGCCGAGCGCGACATAGGCGAGCGCCTCCTCGACGCCGAAACTATGCGCTGGCGGCAGTTGCATCACCGGCACGCGAAAAGCGGGATCGGGACCGATCAGGATGCGACCGAGCATGGTGGCGGCGCCAGTCGCGATCACCACCGGCAGGAAGGTACGGTTTGAGACCTCCGGCAACAGGATCTCAAGTGCGAACAGCACGCCGCCCAGCGGTGTGTTGAACGTCGCCGCGATGCCCGCGCCTGCGCCGGCCGAAAGCAGCGTGACCTTCTGCGGGGTGGACAGGTTCAGAGCGCGCGAAAAGGCTGAGCCAAGCGCTGAGCCGATCTGGATGATCGGCCCTTCCCGCCCGACCGCCGCCCCGCTGCCGATCGACAACGCGGACGCGAGCGATTTTATGATTGCAACCT
>JAYTRP010000109.1:0-6777 GCA_043746145.1 Hyphomicrobiales bacterium
GAACGCGCGCTCGGGCATTTCCAGGGCGCCGGCTTCGCGCGTGTAGAGCCGGCTATATTGCAACCCGTAGAAGCGTTTCTCAACTTTTCCGGCGAGGAAATCCTCGGACGATTAAATATTTCAACGAACCGTTCTGAGGTTTGCCTCAGGCCGGATTACACCATTCCGATTTGCCTCATGCATCTAAACTCCGCCAGCGCGCGCTCGGAGGCTCAATATTGCTACTTCGGACCTGTGTTCCGATCGCTGCCCGATGCGCAAGGCGAAATGATACAGACCGGTCTCGAAAGTTTTGGTCGGCGTGATATTGAAGCAGCCGATGCGGAAATCCTCGCCCTTGCGCTTGAGGCTGCCGCGGTCGCCGGATCTGGCCCTCTTCGTGTGAAGATTGGCGACGCGCGGGTTTTTGACGGGGTGCTTTCGGCCCTTGGACTCCCGGATCTATGGCATCGGCGCTTGCGCCGGGGTCTCGCTCAAGGACGGGGGCTGGACTCTATTATGAGCGGGGCCGGACGCGGGGCGCTGGCGCAAGCTGGAGTGCTTGCGGCGCTGGAACGCGTCGATCACTCCAGCGCCCGGGCGTTGGTGGCCGACCTTCTCGCCATCGCGGGCATAGACAGAGTTGGCGGCCGCAGCACAGCCGAGATCGCTGATCGTTTCCTGGAACAAGCCGCGGCGAAATCCGAAGCTGGCGTTGGCGATGAGCGCAAAGCGATCCTGCGCAAGTTTGTTTCTATTAACGGACATCCCGACGCAGCCGCACTTCAGCTTCGCAAACTCGCCAGCGAAGCCGGCCTAAAGCTCGATGAGGCGCTTCAGTCGTTTGAAGAGCGGATCGGGTTCATTGCCGCACGCGGGCTGAAAGTCCAAGAATTTACGTACTCGGCCGACTTCGTCCGCGACCTCGACTACTACACCGGCTTTATATTCGAAGCTGTCGACTCTGCCAGCCCGCATACCCGACCTGTGATCGGCGGGGGACGATATGACGGGTTAGCGCGGCAACTTGGCGAGGCCGACGATCTTTTGGCGGTTGGCGCGGCAATTTGGCTTGATCGAACGCCTTTGGAGATGGCTCGATGACCTCCTCCGAGATCCCCCTCGTCCTCGCTGTCCCATCCAAGGGCAGATTGCAGGAGAACACCATAGAGTTTTTCTCGAGGGCGGGGTTCGCACTAGTTCCGGGTCGAGGAGCCCGCGATTACAGGGGCGCAATCGCCAGTCTTCCGGGCGTCGAGATTGCTTTCCTTTCCGCTTCCGAAATCGTTGGCGAACTCGCGGCTGGCGCAGCACATTTCGGCGTCACGGGAGAGGATCTGCTGCGTGAGAATGTGTTCGAGGCGGACAAAAAGCTCGCTTTGCTTACACCTCTCGGTTTTGGCCGAGCCGACGTTGTGGTTGCCGTGCCGCAGGCGTGGATCGACGTTCGCACGATGGCGGATCTCGAAGATGTAGCGGCGCAGTTTCGGGCTAAGCGCGGCCAGCGTCTGCGTGTCGCGACGAAATACGTCAATCTGACCCGTCGCTTCTTTGCGGAGCATGGCGTGACCGACTATCGCATCGTCGAGAGTCTTGGCGCTACGGAGGGCGCCCCTGCAGCAGGCGCGGCCGAGCTTATCGTCGACATAACGACCACCGGAGCGACGCTTACCGCGAATGCGCTAAAGACGCTCGACGACGGCGTGATTCTGAAAAGCCAGGCCAGCCTGGTCGCATCACTGAAAGCCGCCTGGACACCGTCGGTCCGATCGTCGGCGAGAAGTCTTCTCTCTTGCATTGCGGCGACGGAAGAGGCGCGCGGCTGTCGTGAAGTCCGGGCACGCTTGCCCTCGCCAGCCTATCTCATCGTCGAGAAGGCGCGCGAGATGTTTAACGCCACGCCGGCCTATGGCGACGAAGCCGATCCCCAAGGCCTAGTCTCGCTTCATTGTTCGCACCACAATGTCGCGGAAGTGGCTGATTGGCTGCTCGATCAAGGCGCGGACCGGGTGACAGTCCACCGCGTAGAGCAAGTCTTCAACAAAAAGAATGCACTGCACGATGCTCTAATCGCAAAGATTGGCGCGTCGGTGTGAGAGCTGATGAGTTCCGAACGGCGGGACTCTGGCCGTTAAATCTTGTCCTTTTCCCGCGCTACAGGAGTTCGCCGGTCCGGGAACAGCCGTAAGGCAGGCCTCCTCTAATTAGTCTTCAGACCAAGCGCCCGAATAGCATTCTCCTTGAGAATCAAGGGCCTTACTTCCGGCTTGAAGGAACTCTTCTCAAAGTCAGCAAGCCACCGATCTGGCGCTATTAGAGGAAAGTCAGAGCCGAATAGCATCTTTTCCTTTAGCTGCGTATTGGCGTAGTGCACTAGCTGTGGCGGAAAGTATTTGGGCATCCAACCCGATAGATCAATGTAGACATTAGATTTGTGCAGAGCGATCGAGAGCGCCTCGTCAGTCCACGGCCAAGATGGATGGGCCATGATTATTGTCATGTCTGGAAAGTCGACAGCCACGTCATCAATGTGGATCGGCTGAGAGTACTTAAGGCGCAACCCACCTCCCCCGCGTAAGCCGGTTCCCATTCCGGAATGACCAGTGTGGAAAATTACGGGGAGTTTGTGCTCTGCGATCACTTCATAGAGCTTGTAAGCCATGCGATCATTGGGGAAGAAGCCCTGACAGGTAGGGTGAAATTTGAATCCCTTGACGATTCCGCCTTCGATCAACTCTCGCGCTTCTCTGGCGCCCATGATTCCCTTGTGCGGATCGATTGAAGCAAAGGCGATCATGATATCGCTGTTGTCACGCGCCGCGTCGACGACCTCCTGGTTTGGAATCCGCCGGTTGCCGATCTGGAACTCTGAATCGACTGTAAACATCACGAAGCCGATCCGTTTTTCGCGATAATAGGCGATCGTTTCGGCGATCGTTGGGCGTTTTCCCACCTTGAAGTACTTAGTCGCAGCCGCGTCGAAGGGCTCCCAGAACGGGTCCATTGGTTGTTGGCAAGACACCTCCGCGTGAGTGTGTATGTCGATTGCGACGAGCTCATCGATGTTCATTGCGGCGCTCCTCGATAAAATTGTCGCCGCGTGGCAGGGCGGCAGGTTGTTAGTATAGATGATCACGACGTGACATGCGCTTTGGAGCAAAATTCGCATTAATCCGGTCAGGCTGGATGCGGAAGCTCAATTTCAGAGTGGCTGTACGTTGCTAAAAAAGACCTATTGTAAGTTTTCGTCTACGAACGGCGCTTCGCTCTTTCACAGGACAGGTCTGCTTCCTAAATCTGTCACAGAGCCGCGAAATTGCGGCGATGCGTAGAAAGTACGTTTGGACGTCGCTTCGGGGCGACCTTACGGGACTATCGGGAGTGCAAAGATGAATTTGGAAAAATACACCGAACGAGCGCGTGGCTTCGTTCAGTCCGCGCAGTCGCTGGCGCTTCGAGAAAACCACCAGCAGTTCACACCAGAGCACATATTAAAGGTCTTGCTCGACGACGAAGAGGGGCTTTGTGCGGGACTGATCGACAAGGCCGGCGGTCGTTCGAAAGAGGTCCTCGTCCAAGTCGAGGTTGCCTTGAAGAAGCTGCCGAAGGTGCAGGGATCGGGCGCGGGACAACTGTATCTTGCGCCAACCACGGCAAGGCTGTTCGACAGCGCGGAGAAGCTGGCCGAAAAGGCGGGCGATTCCTTCGTGACAGTTGAGCGCCTGCTGGTTGCCTTGGCGCTTGAGAAAGGCGCCGAATCCGCCAAAATTCTCGCTAATGGGGGCGTCACGGCCCAAAGCCTGAACGCTGCAATTAACGATGTTCGAAAGGGGCGGACGGCTGACTCGGCGAGCGCTGAAAACACTTATGACGCTCTGAAAAAATACACGCGTGATCTTACGGAGGCGGCGCGCGCCGGAAAGCTCGACCCGGTCATCGGCCGCGATGAGGAAATCCGACGGACGATGCAAGTGCTTTCGCGCCGAACGAAAAACAATCCCGTGCTGATCGGCGAACCAGGCGTAGGCAAGACTGCGATTGTCGAAGGTCTTGCGCTGCGAATTGTCAACGGCGACGTTCCCGAGAGCCTCCGCGATAAGAAGCTTCTCTCGCTTGACATGGGTTCTCTAATTGCTGGCGCGAAATATCGCGGTGAGTTCGAGGAGCGTCTCAAGTCAATCCTTAGCGAAGTAACGGCGTCGGATGGCGGCATCATTCTCTTCATCGATGAAATGCATACCCTTGTCGGAGCCGGCAAGGCGGATGGCGCAATGGATGCGTCAAATCTGCTCAAACCCGCGCTTGCGAGGGGAGAGCTTCACTGTATTGGCGCGACGACGCTCGATGAGTACCGCAAACATGTCGAGAAGGACGCGGCGCTCGCTCGCCGATTTCAGCCCGTATTCGTTTCGCAGCCGACGGTTGAGGATACGATCTCGATTCTGCGGGGCTTGAAAGAGAAATATGAAGTTCACCACGGCGTTCACATAACGGATGCCGCGCTTGTCGCAGCGGCTACCCTATCGAATCGCTACATCGCTGACCGCTTCCTGCCCGATAAAGCGATTGACCTTATTGATGAGGCCGCATCGCGCCAGCGTATGCAGGTCGACTCGAAGCCCGAGGAACTGGATGAACTCGACAGACGCATCATCCAGCTCAGAATCGAACAGGAGGCATTGCGGAAGGAGACCGATGGCGCCTCGCGTGATCGCCTTGCCAAGCTGATGACGGAGTTGGGCGACCTACAGGAAAAATCAGACTCGCTGACGGCCCGGTGGCGCGCGGAGAAGGATAAGATCGGCGTCTCGCGGAAGCTGAAAGAAGACTTGGAGAATGCGCGAAATGCGCTCGCTCAGGCCCAACGTAAGGGAGACTATGCGGAGGCGGGAAGGATCGCCTATGGCGTGATCCCGGATTTCGAAAAGAAGCTCGCGGAGAGCGAAACGCAGAGCGAGAAGGCGCTGGTGGACGAAGCCGTGACACCTGACAATGTCGCGCAGGTGGTCTCCCGCTGGACGGGCGTACCCGTCGACAAAATGCTTGGAGGCGAGCGGGACAGGCTGCTCAGGATGGAGGTTGAGCTCGGCAAGCGGGTTGTCGGTCAGGCGGAGGCGGTTACGGCAGTCTCGACCGCTATTAGACGCGCCCGTGCTGGCCTTCAGGATCCCAACCGTCCCATTGGTTCGTTCATGTTTTTGGGACCGACGGGAGTCGGCAAGACCGAACTCACCAAGGCGCTTGCCGCCTTCCTGTTTGACGATGACCAGGCGCTCGTGCGGATCGATATGTCCGAGTACATGGAAAAGCATTCCGTATCCCGCCTCATCGGCGCGCCTCCGGGCTACGTTGGTTATGACGAAGGCGGGGCGCTGACTGAGGCGGTGCGGCGCAGGCCGTATCAGGTGGTGCTTTTCGACGAAATCGAGAAGGCGCATCCGGATGTCTTTAACGTGCTGTTGCAGGTTCTGGATGACGGCAGGTTAACGGACGGACAGGGCCGTACGGTCGATTTCCGCAATGTATTGATCGTGATGACGTCAAATCTTGGATCTGACTTCCTCGTCAACCAGCAGGAAGGCGAGGACGTAAAGGCAGTCGAAAAAGACGTCATGGGAGTCGTGCGATCCCATTTCCGGCCTGAATTTCTCAATCGCGTCGACGAGATAATACTGTTTCCCCGACTTCGTCGCGAGGATATGGGCGCGATCGTCGATATACAGTTCCGGAGACTTGCAAAGCTTCTGGAAGATCGCAAGATCCATCTGTCGCTTGATGCAAAAGGGCGTCAGTGGCTGGCAGACAAGGGTTATGATCCCGCATATGGCGCGCGTCCGCTCAAGCGCGTTATCCAGAAATGGGTGCAGGATCCACTTGCACAGAGACTACTCGCAGGTGAAGTTCAGGACGGAGCGACCATTTCTATCAGCGCATCACTTGGACGTCTCATGATTGACGGAAAGGCAGTTGGAGCCGACACGTCGGATGCGACAGTGCTCAAGGCGAATTCAGTGGTAAGTTTCCCAAAAGGCGCATGAGCGCGACCACGACGCCCCTAGTAACTCCGCTGTAGTGCGGCCGAGTTACTAGGGAGAAGCTGATCCCAAAAGGGGCGAAAATGGACAATTCCAACATATCGACTTTCCTGGGCGGATCGCCGGCAAGTGTGTTGCTGCGCTTAGTGGTTGTCTCGTTTGTCGTCGGTTTGATATTGGTTATGTTCGGTTTTGACCCGCAGAATCTCTATGAGGCTCTGTTGGAGACGTGGCGCCGCGTCCTGGATCTTGGGCTTGTTGACATCAGACGATATGGGCGGATCTTCCTGACGGGCGCGATGATTGTAGTCCCGGTATGGATCATCCTTCGGCTGTTTAGCGCGCGGCGAGCGCGCTAAACAGCCGTTCCGCCAACGCGCCTGCGATCACGCTAAAGTTGGCACGCGTACTAAGGCGTTGGCGCATCGGGTGTTTTGGACAATTTGCTTACGATAGCGTCGCCCATTTGGGAGGTTGATACGAGCGACATTCCAGGACCGAATATGTCTTTGGTTCTCAGACCATCCGCCAAGGTCGCCGCAATAGCCGCGTCTAATCTTTCTGCTAATTCTGATAGTTTGAAAGAATAGCGCAGCGCCATTCCAAACGACGCGATCATTGCAATCGGATTGGCTGATGAGGTACCGGCGATGTCCGGCGCGGAACCGTGAATCGGCTCGTACAGCCCCGGCCCAGACGAGCCGAGCGATGCGGATGGCAACATCCCCATCGAACCGGGCAGCATGGCCCCTTCGTCGGTCAG
>JAYTRP010000110.1:0-2119 GCA_043746145.1 Hyphomicrobiales bacterium
CGTCGTCGTCGCCCCCGGCAGCGACCCGAGCCTGTTCGCCTATACGCTCAATTTCGACGTGTCGTGGACGAACAAGCCCAAGTGATCTCGCATTCCTCATCATGCGAAGACTGGCGAGGCCGAAAATCGCTCCCACCTAATTCCGAGTCAGGTTATTAGAACCATCAGACCCCCCGCATAGGCTTGCTAGCCCGCGCTTGCATTGTCGTGCCTGCCCAGTTCAGGCTGGGACGGGCGTTGGGGGGCGGAGAGCGGTTGAAAGTCAACGTCGCAGCAGTCTGCGCATGATTTCTAGCCGGGGGCCGGCGGCCAGTTTCAGCATGTTTTCGCGTCCTCGCGTCGAATAGAGTCGATAGGAGGCCGCGACCATCGCAGCGAGCGTTGCCTCTTGGACGGCCCCGGAGGCGTCGGCGAAAGCGAAGGGGGGAGTTGCCGGCACGCGATGCGCTTTCGCTATTTCCCGATACAGGGGCCACATTCCCAGCGGGCCGAGATTGTCTTTGAAAGGTTGGCGCGTCAGTTCGCGGGTGTGAATCCCCAGCTTTAGGGCTAACATTTCGCCTAGTTGCATCAGAACTTCAATTCGAGGATGGTTTGGCGTGTACATGAATTGGCCAAACTGCATCCAACGTCCAAAATGCGCGCCGATGTCGTAACCGGATTGTTCAAACTGCAAGACAGTTTGCGCTTTCGCATTTTCAAACACGTCGAAATATCCCAAAGATCGAAACACGAGCGTGTTGAACAGGGCGACCGTTTGGCTTTCGGGTAAGCCCAGCGCATAACAGGAACTGGCGATCACGGAATGATATACGGCCAGTACGCCGGGCGTAAGTGTTTGCCCTTCCTTATATTGCACGCAATCGGGATGAAATCCGCGAAACACCAGCATGGGTAAATAATGCACCTGGGGATGCAATTTGCTTAAGTTGGCCGCGTGGAGGCCCGATCGACCGACGTTCTGGGTCACGATGGCGTCGGCGGTCAGCGCGTCGGCGATCAACTGCGCTTCGCCGACACTCGCATTGACCGGATTTATGAACCGCACGTCGAGCCCGGGCGCGCAAGACTTCAAGGCGTAGCCGACACCGCCGATCTGGCAGCTTCCGACGATAGCGACGGACTTCAGCATCGCATGTTCTGCTCCGCGAGCGCATTTTCGATGACCTGCTCGTCGCAGATCGCCTTGTTGAGCGCGTCAAAGTCCTCAGCGTCGGCTGCGCTCAAGCGGGTGTCGAGGATCGCCGGTTCAAGCGCCGGAGCGCGGTTTTCGCCCGGCGTCGCGGTCAGATAATGCCGCGAAAAGGTCTGCATGACGCTCGCCACGGCTTCGGGGCGCACTTCTCTCAAATCGTCCTCGAAGGACGAGCGGCCCGCGTGGGGGCCGGTTATCATTTCGTAGGACGGAAAATAGGCAACGTTCGCCAGCGAGCGCGTCACCGTTTCTGCAACCACCCTGAGCACCGACTTGCTGTAGACCGTCGAGACGAGCACGTGTCTGTCCTCGTAGGTGGCGATCAGCGAGACCGGGAAAACCGTCAGCACGATGCGCATGCCCGGATTGGCGGTGCGCAGCAGTTCGATGGCCAGCCGCAGGTCGGCCTCCACTTCCGCGACGCTAAAGTTGTGAAATTCGTAATCGTCGCTCTCCGCGCCGAACACGCCGGGGTGGAAAGGCACGACGGCTCCGTCTTTTTTTGAGCGCCACGCCTCGGTCAGGCCGAGCGTGAAGACGAACACGTCGCAAGTTTCGATCACGTCCCGAACGGCGTCGAAGTGCGTTGCCCGATCCGCCGCGAAGGTCGGCTCGTCAAGAAACCCGCCCTCCTCGATCCGCGGCCGGAAAGGATCAATCAGGCGTCCGTTGGGCGCTCGCCACGCGTCCTCCTCCGGCACGAACAGGCCGTAGACGCGCTGGACGAGTTGCAGCAATTGTCGCGCCGTATAGATATTTCCATAACGCGCTGAAAACATTCCGTAACTTGGATCACTTTCGCGGCCCGGCGGCGCGCGTTCGCCGATCAGATAATTGAACCCTTGCACGGCCAGCGTGCGCGCGATGTGTTGCGCAAAGCAGCTTCCCGCCGTGGCGACGGCTTGCGATTTGTCGATGACGAAG
>JAYTRP010000111.1:0-6749 GCA_043746145.1 Hyphomicrobiales bacterium
GGCGAGCCGGTCGTGCCTGAGGTGAACTGAATGTTGGCGGGATCGTCGAACTGGATTTCGTCGCGCATCGCGGCGAGCGCGGCGCGCTCCGCTTCGCCGCCAAGCGAAGCCACCGTTTCGAACGCAATAGTCCCTGGCGCGCTCTCGTCGATCTGGATCACGATGCGCAAGTCTGGCAGCCGCTTCGACTTCAAAGCGCCGGGTGTCGAGGACGCCAGTTCCAGCGCAAGCGCGTTGACCATGCCGATGAAGTCGCTGCTCTTGAAGCGCGTCGCCGTCACCAGCGCGACGCAATCAACCTTGGAGAGCGCGTATTCCAGTTCGTGCAGCCGGTAGGCGGGATTGATGGTGACAAAGACCAGGCCGGCCTCCGCGGCGGCGAATTGCGTCAACGTCCATTCCGGTCGGTTGAGCGACCAGGCTCCAATCCGCTCGCCCCGTTTCAGCCCCAGAGCGAGCAGCCCCGCCGCGAAATCGCGCACGCATTCGCGAAACGCGAGCCATGTCCAGGATACGCCATGAGACGGCGAAATCAGCGCGGGCCGCTCGGGCCAGCGCGATGCGGCGGACTCGAGCGCTTGCCCCAAGGTAAGTCCCAGCAGCGGTTCGTCGCTGGCCCCGCTCACATAGCTGAAAGCCGTCACGTTGTCCTCCCAAGTCGTTGGCCGAACGCTCGGAAATCCGTCACGTCGTGTCAAGCGCAACGTAGTAGCGGCCAATGATGATGGCGTCGTGGCGGCGCTTGCACACCAGCGAAGCGCGCCGCCTTCGCTGCGGTGGCGGCTAAAGCTTAGAACTCAACAGGCTCAAACGCTCGGGACGTTGGGATCGCGCCAGGCACGCTCGAACGGCAAGCGCCAAGCATTGGGCGCGATGAGCTGATGGATTGACTTGGGTCCCCAGGAGCCGACGGAGTAGAGGCGAACAGGGGGCGGCGCATCCAGCAGCGGCGTCGAGACTTCCCACAGCCGCTCGATCCCCTCGGATGTGGTGAATAGAGTCCGGTCGCCCCGCATCGCATCCAGAATCAGACGCTCGTAGGCTTCGAGCACATCGCCGAGCAAGCCCGTGTCGTGCATCGCAAATTGCAGGCTTTGCTTGTCGAGCCGCATCCCCGGCCCGGGCCGCTTTCCGTAAAACGACAGCGAGACTTTCGAGGCGTCCGCGAGATCAAAGGTTAGATGGTCCGGCCCCTGGGCGCCGACGCCTGAATTGGCCGGGAACATACTTTTTGGCGGCTCGCGGAAGGCGATCGAGATGATGCGCTGCCCCTCCGCCATTTTCTTGCCGGTGCGCAGGAAGAAAGGCACGCCGGCCCAGCGCCAATTGTCGATCTCGCATTTGAGCCCAATAAACGTTTCCGTGTCGGACTCCGGATCGACGCCCTCCTCCGCGCGATAACCCGCGTATTGACCGCGCACGACATTATGCGGGTCGATCGGCAGCATCGAGCGAAACACCTTGTTCTTTTCCTCGGTGATCGAACTGGGTTCGAGCGCGGTCGGCGGCTCCATTGCCATAAAGGCGAGGATCTGAAACAGATGGGTCACCACCATGTCACGAAAGGCGCCGGTCTGCTCGTAAAACGCCGCCCGCTTGCCGAGGCCTAGAGTCTCGGGCACGTCGATCTGCACGTGATGGATGAAATTGCGGTTCCAGATCGGCTCGAACAGCCCGTTGCCGAAGCGAAACGCGAGAATGTTCTGCGCCGGCTCCTTGCCAAGAAAATGGTCGATCCGGAAGATTTGGTCCTCGCGATAAACCTCGTGCAGCCGAGCATTGAGCGACTTGGCGCTGGCGAGGTCGGTACCGAACGGCTTCTCCATGATAACGCGGGCCTGTTCGATCAGACCGGCTTCCGACAGCAGGCGAACAGCCGAGAGCGCCGCGTTCGGGGGCACGCTGAGATAGTGGATGCGCCGCGTGTCGGGGCCGAGCGCCGCCTCAGCGACATCGACCGCGCTCCTCAAGACGGCAGACCCGGCGGACATGGGAACGTAATCGAGCAGTTGCGCGAAGGCGGCCCAGGTTTCCTCCGTCGCCTTGCGGGGCGAAAATTTCTCTAGCGCCGACTTCACGAGGTCGCGAAAATCATCGACCCCGATATTGTCGAGCGAGACTCCGATGAACCGGCAATGGGGGATAAAGCCCGCCGTGACGAGATGAAACAGACCCGGCCAAAGTTTTCGCTGAGCCAGATCGCCGGTGCCGCCCACCAGGATCACGAGCTGAGGATTTTTTGGTCCTACAGCGTGATTAATTTTCGCCAATTTGCTTATCCCGCAGGCCGATGCGCTCAAAAATGCGGCGGATCAAGTCCGCCCTGGGCAGAGCAACAACCGCGCCAGATTGGCCTTAAGCTGCGCCGGTAACAATTAAACGACAGACCTTGCGCGGGCCATGGGTTCAGAGCGAGCGCACCATCCTTATTGCGCCGCGAGGTCCCTTGATCACGAGATCGCCGTTGACCAAATCCCAGCTGGGGCTGCCAAGCAGCGAACCCAGGAACTTGGTTTGAATGTCCATCGTCTCCTTGTCGCATTGCTTTCTCATGGGCGCGAACTGGCCGGTGAGCAGATGCTGGTCTTTGACGGGATACATGACCGCCGACCATGACGCGCAACCAGCGAATCCCGAGGCATGCAGCGCGCTATCGATCTTGAGGCTGATATCGAGGCTTGACGCCACCGGCTTGCCGTCCAGCTCCCGAAGCGAGAAAGTCTGGTCGAGCGGGAAATTCTTTTGAATAGGCGCCATCGGCTTCGGCTTTTCGGGCTCGTCGGTGTAGCGCATCTGTGCGCTCGCGGCGCTTAGCGCTCCAAGCAATGTTGCGGCGGCGACCAAGCTGAAGAATACCGGGCGGCTCATACGTTTTTCTCCCTAGCCCAACCAAGCTTATAGCAAGGCAGGGGTATAGCCCCGCGAATCTATACGTGCAACGCGGAGACCCCTTTTGAGAAATTTTTTGCAGCTCTCTTGCTGCAACGCCCTTGAAGACAAAACCAGCAACGCCAAATGAAAGGACGCGTGAGCCCTACCGGGGCGCGCATCGGGGAGCGCCGCCAAGCAGGGTCGCTCGCCGCCATGTCGCTTCATCTGGAGGATATGTTATGTTGAACTATGATTTTGCACCGTTCTATCGTTCGACCATCGGCTTCGATCGTCTGCTGACCTTGCTGGACAAGGCGGCAGGTCCCGATAATGGTCAGACTTACCCTCCGTACAACATCGAGCGGACTGGCGAGAACGCCTACCGGATCACTCTAGCAGTGGCTGGGTTCGCTGAACACGAGCTGACCGTGGAGACGCGCGAAAGCGTGTTGACCGTAAAAGGCGCGAAGGAAGCTCCGCAAAAGGATGGCGAGAAGCGCGAAGTACTCTATCAGGGCATTGCTGCGCGTGCTTTCGAGCGCCGCTTCCACCTCGCCGACCACGTGAGCGCCATTCGCGCCGCGGTTGAGAATGGCCTGCTGCACGTCGACCTCGTACGCGATGTGCCGGAGGCTCAGAAGCCGCGCACGATCGCGATCCAGGTCGGTTCGGCCAAGACGATTGACGTTGCGGCGAAGCAGGCGGCCTAATCGGACTCGTCAGGTAAAATAGCTCGTTGCAACAAAGAAAAAGGCGCCCCTCTCGGGCGCCTTTTATGTTCGCTTAGTACGAGCTCTCAATCCAGCGGCGAGACCGGCAGATCGTTGAGCTTCTTTTCTGAATGCGATGCCGACTTCGCCTCGGGAACAGCCTTGGGCGCAGCGATAGGCTTAATTTCGACGATAGGCTTGGCTTCGGCCACAGGCTTGGGATCTGTCGGTTTCGCAGAGTCGACTGCCGGCTTAGCCGGTTCCGGCGCAGACTTGTGTATTTCGGGGACGACCGGGGCAATCTGAGGCGCTACATGCGCGGGCGCGCTCGGCGCAACCGCGGCGACGGCGGGAGCGGCAGGTTTTGGCGGCTCCGCAGGAGTACTCACCGGCGCCGCGGTGTCCGTAGACGACGGCGCAGTGTTGGCTATATCGGGCGTGACTTTCGCCGTGGCGACCGGCGGAGCCGCGGGATGTCGCTTCGCTAGGTGCGGCCGCGGCTTGACGGGCTCCAGGATTTCAGGCGAGTCTGGAGCCGGCTTGCCTATCCCGGGGATGACCGTAGCGCCGCCATAGTTCTGCGGAGAGGCGTCCCATACCGAACCGCGCGCGACGCGATCCGGGGCGTCCTCGTCGTCGTTATGCGTGACTGGTCGATGCGGCGCACCATTTATCCCCCGGGGAGGCAACGGCGGCGCGTCGGAATCGTCGCGCTCATCCCAGGCGGGGCGGCGCTCGGCGAAGCGCTCGATGACCTGCCCATTGTGCGCATCAACCACGAGTCGGACGGGTCGGCCGTGTTCGCTTACTGCGTCACAGACATACACGTCCCCGCGCCGGATCATCGGCCCACGGATTTCATAGCCTGCATCCTCGATGCTTCGAGCCACTTGGCGGGGCGAAACCTCGAATCTATCGAACAGCCCCTGCGCCATTGCCGCCGACGGCGCAGCTACGAAGGGGACTGCGACAACAAAGGACGCTGCGACCAGTGCGACGAGCTTTGCGCGCCCGAAAACGTGACGCGATCGGGTAGACCGAAACTTCATGGAAGCCACTCCTCGTGGGCAACTTAGATTATCATTTCTCGCTGCCAAATAAGGCGCCGTTACGGCGCAATTTCAGGCGCCTTAGGCTGGTCTTCCAACGCCTGCTTTGGCAACGCCCGCGGCTAGCTCAATCATCGCATCGACCTCGCCATTGGATGTTTCAAACGATGTCACCAGTCGGACCATGGTCTCGCCGTTAGTCGTCGCTTGGCGGGCAGGGATTGCGCGTGTCTGCCAATCGTAGAATTTCGCGCCTGCGGCGCGCCAAGCGGCTATGTCAGCGTCCGGCGCGATCACGAACACCTCATTGGCGTCCGTCGGCCATGACGCTCGAACGCGAGGAGCCAAAGTCAGCCCCGCGACAAGGCGCGATGCAGCGCGGTTGGCGCGCCCTGCAAGTTCAAGCCAGAGCCCGTCGTTGAGATAAGCCGCCATTTGCGCCCCAAGAAACCGCCCTTTCGACAATGTATGGCCTCCGCGCTTGCGCAGGTAAGGAAAGTTCACCGCTTTCGCGCGATCGAAGAACACCACCGCCTCCGAGGCGAGCGCGCCATTTTTACTGGCGCCGAACGAGAGTGCGTCGACGCCGAGCCGCCACGTCATTTCTGCCGGCGATACGCCCGCCGCGACCACCGCGTTGGCGAAGCGTGCGCCATCCATGTGAACGCTCAATCCGGCGCGCCGGGCAATGTCGGTCAACGCAGCGAGTTCCTCTAGGCTGTAGACGGTCCCCGCTTCGGTAACTTGGCTGATGGACAGCGCGCCGGGTTGCACTGTCTTCACGAGCCCACGGGGATAGCGCGCCAAAGTCTCTTTGAGCGCGTCCGGCGTAATCTTGCCACCCGCGCCGGCAATGCCGACGAGCTTGGCGCCGCCCGCAAAAAACTCCGGGGCGCCGCATTCGTCGTCATGAACATGCGCTTCCTCGTGGCAGAAAATCGCGTCGAACGGCCGCGCGAGTGCGCTTAACGCCAGCGCATTGGCGGCTGTGCCGGTCGCGACCAGGAACGCTTCGACTTCTGTCTCGAAAACCTCAGCGAGCGCGGCGACCGCCTGCTTTGAAAATTCGTCGGAGCCATAGCCCGCGGCGAAGCCTCGGCTTGCCAAAGCGATCGCCTCGCCAATTTCGGGCGCAACTCCCGCGGTGTTGTCACTGAGAAAATTCATGGCGACCCTCGTTCGCGTCCGGGCACGTCTCATGCATAGCCCCGAAGCGGCAAGCAAGGCCCCCTGATGCAGGGCAGGCGCCCCAATGCAGACGAGGCGCTTGGTTACGGACAAGTCAGTCGCGCGGCTGAACGCCGCAGGGACAAAAATTTGTTGTAAGTCTGTGTGGGAGCGTATTGTGCCAGGAATGGCTTTCTGTCATGTTGCCACAGTTAGGACAGCCATGCTGACCATTTATTGCGCCCCGAAATGGCGGCGCGGCAAGGCTGGAAACGCAGAGATGATCTCGGACGTTACAACCGTTAATGATCGAAAACCGGCCGCCTGAAGCCGATCGGCGAGCCATCGGCTTGCCTGGTTTTAGGCGCTGCGACACCGTCCCGACATCAGCATCTGTAATACCCACAAAATCGTGCATCTGTACTAAATCGCAAAGATCGATAGAGCGAAGGCTGGCTTCGCGCTCGGCCGGGGAGTGGAAAATGACCGCCAAAAGCTATTCCTCCGCTATTGAAAACTCTTCGGCGCCTGTCGCCGCGCCTGCGCGTCTGGGCGCCGATCCCTTTATGCCCCGCGCTGTAGGTCTCTATGACCCCAGTAAGGAACGCGACTCGTGCGGCGTCGGCTTTGTCGTCGACATGAAGAATCGCAAGTCACATTCGATTCTGGAAAAGGGTCTCCAGGTCCTCGTCAATCTCGACCATCGCGGCGCCACGGGCGCGGACGCGACGCTCGGCGACGGCTGCGGCGTGCTGACCCAGATTCCGCATGATTTCTTCGCGCAAGAATGCGCCAAGCTCGGCTTCGAATTGCCCGCGCCTGGCCATTACGCGATCGGCCAATTTTTTATGCCGCGCAATACCCAAGCCCGCGCGCAGGTCGAACGTATTGTCGAGGAGGCGGTTGCGGCCGAGGGGCAGCGGGTGATTGGCTGGCGCGACGTGCCGGTCGA
>JAYTRP010000112.1:0-6721 GCA_043746145.1 Hyphomicrobiales bacterium
GGTGACGGTGTTTCAATCAGCGCGACCGGCATTTCTGGAACGGCGCTCGACACCCACTGCCCCCTTCTCCATCGCCATCCCCCGGGCGCCCAGCCCCAATGACCCCGCACCCAATGCCATCCCGGATGCGGAGCGACGCCCATCACTTCGACGAGCGTCGCGGGCATCGGGCGCTCGATGATGACGACTTGCGCGTTCGCGGCGCTCGCGGCGACGCCGGCCAGCAACGCGCCGGCAAATAGCGGTAGAAGAGATCTTCGATTGATTGTGAAGCTCATGAAACTCCCCTGAGTTGGCGTGAGGTCCGCAGCCGGGTCCAGCGCCTTCAATGCTGCGCTTTTGCGTTCCCCAGGAAACTGCCTGACAACCCGATTTATTTCTGCATCACGGCGCAATACAGAGTTTATCAGAGCGACCTGAATGCTTGTTGAACGCTACGTTCAGCCGCCAGTCATCGGCGCCCTAGTCGGCGTAAGGGGCCGCCGCCGCGCCGCCGTCCTCCACCCGGGCGTTCGGACCGAGCGGCAGATGCAGCGGAGACTTGTCGCCGAGATTGCGATCGTAAATCTCCGAATAGGTTCCAACCAACGCGATGAGCTTCTTTTGCCAGCCGTCGGCAAGGCCGAGTTCGGGCGCGTGAATGCGCAGCGAATCGACGCCGCCGAGCACCCAATCGCTGGCCGGCGCATCGGCGCGGATCAGCGTATCCACGCTCCACGCGACGATCGAGGCCCATTCGCCGTCGGACGTGCTCGTCGTCGCCATGACGGGATAGACGGCCAGTGATTCCGGCAAGAAGCGATGCATCTGAGAAGCCGTTTCGCCGTCGTGCGCGGTATCCGCCAGGGTCGTCGCCTCGCCGGCGAGACCCGCGCAATATTTGACGGTGTAGCCATCGTTCATCTCACCATCCTCCTGGAACCCCATCCGGATGAACGAAAGATGGTGCGCGTCGAACCAGGCCTGCAAATGAAACTGAGTGTGCGCTAGCATCGAAAAGCAGATTGGCTGCCCCGCCAGTTCCTGCAAATGTTGATAGGGGGATTTATCAAACACCATCACCGCCATGCGCTCCTGAAAGATCGCCGGCCCCGGGATGATTTTTCCCGACAATCCATTCGCGACGACTTCGGCGCCGGTGAGGAACATGACGTCCTCGTGTCCTGCCTTCGCCGCCGCGAAAGCCTTTTCAGAATCATAGCGGGTGAATTCGATGCGACCGTTCTGTCCCAGAACGACTGAGGCGATGGCCCGGCACATGTCGAGCTCAAGCCCATGCGCCTCGCCGCTCGCCTCAATTTCCACCATGCCCGGGCGCTCGACGCCCCCGCAGCGCACGACACCCGCGGCTTTGATCCGATCGAGGATTGGTCCCGCGGAGGCGGGAGTCGAGAGCGCCAAGCTGAATGCGAGCAACGAGAAGATTTTGACCATACGCATGAAAACCGTTTCCCGACGCTCCCAAAAAAGGGAAGGACCCGGCGCACCGGGTCCTAGTCTCAATCCTAAACTCTACCGCGTCAGTTGTAGGCGGGCAGCGTCGACGGCAGCGTGTTGAATCCGGCCGGGGGCGGGTTGCTGATGCCAGCGTCGGTCGGCGTAATGCCCAGCGTCGAGCAACCCTTGCCCGCGTAATGCGGGAATGAGGCGATCTCGTTGGCGGGGATGTTCGCGTACCAGGCAGGCAGCGGCGAAGCCTGGCCCTGCAACCGCATCGGACTGAAACCCGAGAGCAGGCTGTCGGTGATCGGCGTGTTTGTGTCACGCGGGCCGAGGTACTTTTGCTTGAAGTCGGCCGGCCCGTAGGTCAACGCGAAATTGTTGAAAGCGTCGGTGTTGCCAGCGGTCAGCGCAGCTTTCTCGTTGGGAAGGCTGGAGAGCGCGGGCAGGTTGAAGATCGAGTTGATCGTCTCGATCACCGAATTGTGGTCGCCTTCGGCGCGCGAGACCCAGCCCGCGCGGGCGAAAGGCGAGATCAGGATCGTCGGGATGCGGATTCCGCGCGCCAGCGGCAGGCTATCGGGGCCATAAGACAAAATGCGCGGCGGCACATGATCCCATAAACCGTCCGACTCGTCATAGGTGATGATGATCGCGCTCTGGCTCCAGATCTCCGGCGTCTCGGCGATCGCGTTGATCACGCGTGCGGCCATCGCCTCCGAGATCTGGTGATCGCTGTAGCTCGGGTGATCATCGTCGCCTGACTTGGACTTGTTGATCGTCGCGATTTCAGCAGGCGTAAGGCCGGCAGTATCGGGATAGTTGGGATTTTGGATGGGAGGCGTATAACCGCGGATATTATAGTAGCCGCCGCGAACGTAGACCACACCGCCGTTCGCGGGCAATTTTTTGTTCAGGATGTCGTAGAAGAAGTTGTGCTCGCCCTGGATGTTTGGTTGCTCGAGGACGTTGTTCGCGATGTAACCGAAATACTGTGCGCCATTGTGATGCGACACATAGTTGGCGTGCGGCAAAGTCGTGTTGTTCCCGGTCGTCGGCTCGTTCGGCTCCGAATTGCCAAATCCGTTCTGATACCAGCGCCAACCGATTGAGGCGGACGTTTTGGAATTTATGAAGGGAATATCGAGATTGATGTCCGCCTGATCCTTAGCCGCGTTCTTATCGCCCGCAAGAATGTTTGTTATGTTGTTGCCGGCCAGGGTGAGCAGCACGTTCGCGAAGGTCAGATTCTCGTTTGTGTTGGCCGGCGTCCAGTTTTCATTAGGCGAAGTGGGCTCGCGATGCCCCGTCGTCGTGTCGAAGGCCGAACCCCAGAACGGCTGCGGATCGTTGACGACCGGGACGCCTGCGGGGGTCGCCGTGCCGGTGTACGTGGTCCCGTTGATCGTGCCGCTGATCGGCTCGTTCGGGGTCGCGGTCGCGCCGTGCTCGACCCACTGGCTTTCGCCCGATTGACCCGCGAGGAGTGCGATCGCGTTCGGCGTCGAAGGCGTGTCCTCGGTCGCGAAGATGTTGTCGAACAGGGTGAAGCGATTGGCGTACTGCCAGAAGAAGGGGATCGTGTCACAATCGACGTGCGACATGACGAGGTTAGCGAACTGCTTGCCTTGTTTTTGCGCGGCGGCGGCGCCCGGATTGGCCACCGTGCCGGCGTATCGGCCGTACTCGTCTTGCGCGAACCCGTCCATGCGAGCGGCGCCGTAGACCGTATCAAGCTTCCTCGCCAACCCTGTGTGCGAATGGTCCGTGCTGTCCGCAAAAGTCGCATTCTGCTGCGGCCCGATTTTAAACGGCTGTACGGCGACAGCGGCGCCGGTCGCAGCGTCGATGTAGGTCTGCGTGAAGCCGGGCGTGTCGGAGGCCGGACGCGCGTTATAACCATTGGAATAGATGCCGTTCGCGCCTGGGAACGTACCGAATTCGTGGTCGAACGATTCGTTCTCGTTGAAGATTACGAACACGTACTTGACCTTGCTGCGCACCAACTGGATCATCTGATCGTTGGTCATCAGGGCGTCGTTGGGAAGGTTGAACTGCTTGACCGGCGCATGGAGGCCAGGCTGCGGCAGAACGAGCGGCGCGGAATTCGCGCGCGCGGTGACGACGAACGTGGGCTGTATCAAACTCGCGACGGCGACCAGCGCCGAACATCCCCTTAGCACTCTCTTCACTGCACACTCCCGGTGGCAAAGTCCGATAGTCGCCTCTTTAAGAGCGCTTTCCTGACTCTTTCATGACAGTCTGGTAAGGTTTCGACAATGTGCGAGTGAAGCGGGGCGACGGGAGTCACTATTAGCGTCACGGCAACTTGCCGCGAGCGCTTGTTAGGGGCAAGGGGTTGGCTTGGAATTCCAAGGGGGAAATCAAGCCCATGTCGAACGACAGCGTGGCCGATCTTAAATCCGAAGCCTTGCATTTCCATCGCGAGCCGCGTCCCGGCAAGCTGGAGATTTCCGCGACCAAACCGCTGGTCAACCAGCGCGATCTCGCGCTTGCCTATTCCCCCGGCGTCGCTTTCGCCTGCGAGGCAATCGTTGAGGACCCGGCCGAGGCCGCCAACCTGACCGCGCGCCAAAACCTCGTCGCCGTGCTGACCAACGGCACCGCCGTGCTCGGGCTCGGCGCGATCGGACCGCTGGCCAGCAAGCCCGTCATGGAAGGCAAGGCGGTGTTGTTCAAAAAATTCGCCGGCATCGACGTGTTCGACATCGAGGTGGCGGAGACCAACGTCGACAAGCTGGTCGACATCATCGTCGCGCTCGAACCGACCTTCGGCGGCATCAACCTCGAGGACATCAAGGGCCCTGAGTGCTTTGAAGTGGAGGAAAAAGCCAAGGCGCGGATGGGCATTCCCGTGTTCCACGACGATCAGCATGGCACCGCCATCATCGTCGCGGCGGCGGTCACCAACGCGCTGGCGCTCACCAACAAGACAATCGATCAGGTCAGGATCGTCTGCTCGGGGGCCGGAGCGGCGGCGCTGGCCTCACTTAATCTGCTGGTCGCATTCGGCGCCAAGCGGGAGAATATTTTTATCTGCGACATCGAGGGCGTGGTCTATGTCGGCCGCGAGACGCTGATGGACCGCTGGAAGTCCGTCTATGCGCGAGAGACGAGCGCGCGGACGCTCGCCGACGTGATCGGCGGCGCCGACATATTCCTTGGTCTTTCCGCGGCGGGAGTGCTGAAGCCGGAATTGCTCGCGCAGATGGCGCGCGATCCCCTCATTATGGCGCTCGCCAATCCAACGCCGGAAATCATGCCCGAACTCGCGATCGCCGCGCGACCCGACGCGATGATTTGCACGGGCCGGTCGGACTATCCAAACCAGGTCAATAACGTCCTTTGCTTCCCCTATATCTTTCGCGGCGCGCTCGACGTGCACGCGACCACGATCAACGAGGCGATGAAAAAGGCCGCGGCGCATGCAATCGCCGCGCTCGCCCGCGAAGCGCCCTCCGAGGTGGTCGCGCGCGCTTATGGCGGCGTAGCCGAGCCGTTTGGCCGCGAGTCGCTGATCCCAAGCCCGTTCGATCCGCGCCTGATGCTGCGGATCGCCCCGGCCGTGGCGCGGGCCGCAATGGAGACGGGCGTTGCGAAACGCCCGATCAGCGACCTCGAAGGCTACGTCGATCAGCTCGGTCGGTTTGTGTTCCGCTCGGGCTTGATGATGAAGCCGCTGTTCGCCAAAGCGCGCGAGGCGCGCAAGCGCGTACTCTATTCCGAGGGCGAGGACGAGCGCGTGCTCCGCGCGACCCAAGTCGTATTAGAGGAGAGGCTGGCGATACCGGTTCTGATCGGACGGCCGGAAGTCATACAAGACCGCCTCAAGCGCTACGGACTCGCAATGACCGCCGGCGTCGATTTCGAGGTGATCGATCCTCGCTCCGATCCGCGCTATCGCGATTATGTCGCCGACTACCTGAAGGCGGCAGGCCGTAAGGGCGTAACGCCTGACGTCGCCAAGACCGTGGTTCGCACCTCCGCCTCGGTGATTGGCGCGCTCGCGCTGCACCGCGGCGACGTCGACGCTCTGCTATGTGGCCTCGAAGGCCGCTTCGCCTCGCGCCTGGAACACATCCGCGATATTGTCGGGTTGGCGCCCGGCGCCAAGGATTTCGCGGCGCTCTCGCTGGTGATCGCGGCGACAGGCGCCTATTTTCTCGCCGACACCCATGTGCGCTACGACCCGAGCGCCGAGGAGATCGCTGATATGGCGATATCCTGCGCGCATCACGTCCGCCGTTTCGGCGTCACGCCGCAGATTGCGCTTATCTCGCATTCCGACTTCGGCTCGGCGGACACGCCCTCGGCGCTCAAGATGCGCGCCGCGTTGGCGCTTCTGCGCGAGCGCGCGCCCGATCTGGACGTAGACGGCGAGATGCAGGCCGACACCGCGCTATCGATGATCGCGCGGCAGCGGGTGATCTCCGATTGCCGCCTGACCGGCGAGGCCAATGTGCTGATCTTCCCAAACCTCGACGCTGGCAATACGGCCCTGCAATTGACCCGCGTAATCGCCAATGCCCTACCTGTCGGTCCTATTCTCATTGGCCCCGCCAAGCCGGCGCATGTTCTGACGCCCTCGATCACCGCGCGCGGCATCGTCAATATGACTGCGATCGCCGCCGCCGAAGCGGCGGGGCTTTGACATATCGCAGAGTGCGGGAAGACTTGCGTTCCCACACTCGCCTTTCGGAAAAGGCGCCGTTGCGACAAGGATACGACAACCACGTCTTGCAAATAGTTCCGCTCTGTACGACCCAGTGAAAACACGAAAAGTGTTCATTCACCAATAGCTGCACAAATGGCCTCGAGAGCGGTGTGAGCAGCCGCTCGCGTAAAACTATATTCCAATTTCGGAGCCAAGCGGAGCGGCGAAATGCAAAGACAGATTAGAAATTTCTTTGGCGATAACAGCGGCGCGACTGCAATTGAATACGCGCTGATCGCAAGTTTAGTTGCTTTGGCGATTATTACGGCCGTGACCAGTCTAGGCTCACGTCTCAGCGGCGAGTTTTCGGAAGTCAGCACCACCTTCAAATAAGTGCTGCCAAATAAGCGCTGCAGAGCGTTCTCGCGTCAGGCGCTCCCGACTAGTTCGGGGGCGCCTTTTTCGTTTTCAGGCGCTTCAGCGCTTACGGAGCCGCCCGCGAAGGCTTTCCTGCGGCGCTGTTCGGGTCGGCAAACTCTTAATATCCGTAAATAGACTTTAATCCCGGTTAAGCATTCATCGCCTGCTTTACGGCTCATAAACAAT
>JAYTRP010000113.1:0-6710 GCA_043746145.1 Hyphomicrobiales bacterium
GGACGCAGCGCACCAGGGGCTTGCCGATCTGTTCGCCGACCATGGGCGCACGGGGTCGCTGGTTCGCGAATATATGGCGCTGGCCTGGAATGGCTTCACCGCCCAGGCAGGGATTGTCGATGCGCCGCTCGGGAGACATCCCCACAGCCGCGAAAAGATGTCTGTGACTGAGTTGGGGCGCGGCCGCTTCGCCGTCACGCACTGGCGGCTGCTGGAGGATTTGGGTTTGGTCGCCCTGGCGCGTTGCCGGCTCGAGACGGGGCGGACGCATCAGATTCGCGTCCACCTCGCCCATATCGGCAGTCCGCTGCTGGGTGATTCGGTCTATGGCGGCGGCTTCAAAACGAAAGCGAACCGGCTGAGCGAGCCCGCTCAGGCCGCGTTGACCGCGCTTAATCGGCAGGCTTTGCATGCCGCGGTGCTTGGTTTTGAACATCCCATTACAGGAAGTTCACTCTATTTTGAGCAGGCCCTACCTGCGGATTTGCAGACGCTTGTCAGCGCGTTGCGGGTTTGAGACAAATTGCGTCGACGGTCTTTGCATCCAATCGAGCGATCAGAACGTACTGTCGATATGGACGAATGTTCATTTAGTTAAACCTGGAAATCGCGAGTTCGCCCTCTTTCGGTCACCGTTGGCCGAACTATATTGTTGCAACGCGGCGCCTCGATGGGGCTTCGCGCACCGGAGCCGGGCCTTGAACCCGGTCGCCGATTGGAGGACCACAATGGCCGCCGCACTCCCTATTATTGCCGGAGAATCCGGACTTTCGCGTTATCTCGCCGAAATCAAGCGATTCCCGATGTTGGAACCGCAGGAAGAATATACGCTCGCCAAGCGCTGGCGCGAGCACGACGATCGTGATGCAGCGCACAAGCTTGTCACCTCCCACCTCCGTCTCGTCGCCAAGATCGCGATGGGCTATCGCGGCTATGGCTTGCCAATCGGAGAAGTTATTTCCGAAGGCAACGTTGGCCTAATGCAAGCGGTGCGGCGTTTCGAGCCCGAGAAGGGTTTCAAACTCGCCACATACGCAATGTGGTGGATTAGAGCTTCGATACAAGAGTATATCTTGCGTTCCTGGTCGCTCGTGAAGATGGGCACCACCGCGAGCCAGAAGAAGCTTTTCTTCAATCTTCGCAAAGCCAAAAGCAAGATCTCCGCGCTGGACGAGGGCGATCTCAAAGACGAACAGGTGACCATAATCGCCACCCGGCTTGGCGTCGCTAAGCAGGAAGTGATCGATATGAACCGCCGGCTTGGCGGGGACGCGTCGCTGAATGCGCCGCTGCGCGAAGAAGGTGAAGGCGAGTGGCAGGATTGGCTGGTCGATGACAGCGCCAGTCAGGAGTCCGCGCTTGCCGATCGTGAGGAGGCGAACTCGCGGCTAAGTGCACTGCGAAAGGCGCTACGTGTGCTCAACCCTCGCGAGTTGCGTATATTCGAAGCGCGTCGGCTTGCGGAAGATTCTGTGACGCTCGAGGAGTTATCGACCGAGTTTGGCGTCTCGCGCGAGCGGGTGCGTCAGATCGAGGTGCGTGCATTCGAGAAGGTGCAAGCCGCCGTCAAGGCTGATGTTGCACGGATGCAGATACCCGCGGCGATCCGCGCGCCGGCGCTTACGGCGGCGTAAACTTTAGCGAACTCTGACAGGCCCCTTGGGCTTCGCCTTCTCCCGCGTTGCGGGAGAGGGGAGTCGCAGCGCCTCTTCGATCGGGCGCTCGGTTCTCTCGACGAGCCCAAGCGCCAGTCTCTCCTCGATATGCCTGAAATGCTCGCCCGACAGCGCAATGGCTCGATCTCGATCGCGATCGCGCAATGCGTCCGCGATTGCGGTATGTTCGTCGACGCCGCAAGGCGATAATCGCGCAGGCTCGTACGCGGAAACCATCAGCGAGGAGCGCGCGATCAGCTCTCGTAGAAACCGCGACAGCTCCGGATTTGCCAGAGAATCCACCAACAGCAGGTGAAACTCGCCCGACAGGCGCACAGACGCCGCCCGGTCTCCCCGCGCCACGGCCGCACGTTCTTGCCCGAGATGCGCGTCGATTTGATCGAACACGGAATCGCTGCCGCCCTGCACGAGTTCGGAGATCACCCCCGCTTCAAACACGCGATGGGCGAGATAGACGTGGCGTATTTCCTGCGCGCTGGGATTGGGCGCGAACACGCCCCGCTGCGGCACCGCCTCAAGCCGCCGCTCGGCCACGAGCCGATGCAGCACCTTGCGCACTCGCTCGCGTGAGACGCCGAATATTGCGGCGAGCCGATGCTCGGGAAGCTTTACCCCTGGCGTGAGCCGGCCCTCGAACAGCGCACGCGACAATTCCGCGTGGATCTCGTCCTCGATCACGGTCCCGTCCGGCTCCGGTTCCTGCACTACGCGTTCGCGACTCACGTTCGCCTTCAAATCGGCTTTCTCCAAAGCGTAAAATGTGCATAGTCTGTGTGAGAAATGTGCACATTTCCTTTCAGCCACATGATCCGCAGGTTCGCATATCTAGGATTATCGATGCACAATCAAGCATTTATCAGAAATGTGCACAGTTGGCGCCGCGATTGCTTCTTGAGGTTGCGGCTGCGATTGGCCGATCTAGGTTGGAGGACCGAGCAATGTCGTCTTGGCGAATATCCCGTCGTAGCTTTTTGAAAGCAAGCGCGGCTGCCGCCGCCGGCGCGGCAATCGGCGCTCCCGCCCTCGTTCGCGCCGAGGTCAAGGAGGTCGTGATCGGCGGCCCCGCGGGCGCCGCGAAATATTTCAACGGGTCCGTCTTCCCGATCATCGAGAAGAAGCTCGGCATCAAGATCATCTACGAAGGCACGAATTCGCTCACCAACCTTCAAAAAATGACCGCCGACAAAGACGCGCCGAAAATGTCGGTCGTCATCATGGACGACCCTGTGATGCTGGTCGCCGCGCGCGAAGGCCTGATCACGCCGATCACGCTGACGGGCTCGCCCAACCTCGGCAAGCTCGCCGGCGCCAATGTGCATCAGGACGGCATGTGGGCGAATTATCAGATGCCATGGGCCGGCATCGCCTGGAACACCAAGGGCGGCAAGGCGCCGACGAGTTGGGGCGATCTCTACCTGCCCGAGGCGGCCGGCAAGGTGATTATTCCGTCGCTTAAAAACACGGAAGGCTACTGGGCGCTGCTGTCGGCGGCGCATCTCGAAACCGGCAAGCCCTACAAGGAAGCGCAATACGAGGTCGACGCCGGCTTCAAGAAGCTTGCGACCCTGAAAACGAGCCTGCTCAACGTCTATACAGACGCCCCACAAGCGATCAATCTGCTCGAACAGGGCGAGGCTCAGATGATTGGCGGCCAATTCTCCGCCTACACGCTGATCCGTAAGGCGGCGGGATCGCCGATCGACCTCGCGGTTCCCTCTGACGGCGCATTCGCGATGCCGTCAGGCATCACCAAGGTGAAGAACGGCCCGGCCGGGGACATGGCCGACGCGATCGTCGACATGTTCCTCAGCCCTGAGGTGCAGAGCGTGCTTGCGGCTGTCGCTTTCGTGGCGCCCACCAATCCCGATACGCCCAAGCCTCCGGGTTATCCCTCGCCGAGCGATCTGTTCTCCCCCGATTGGGCGTTCTTCGCCAAGGAGCGCGGCGGCTGGGTGGATCGCTGGAATAAGCTGTGAGCGCCAATGTCGCGGTTGAGGGCGTATCAAAACGCTTCGGCGCCGCGACGGTGCTCGACCGCATCGACCTCGCCGTCGAACAAGGCTCGCTGATCACCCTGCTGGGCCCCTCGGGCTGCGGTAAGACGACGCTGCTCCGGTTGATCGCCGGCCTAGCGACGCCTGATGCAGGCGTCGTGCGGATCGGCGGGGCTGATGTAACGCGGACGCCGCCGCACAAGCGCAATGTCGGCGTCGTGTTTCAGAACTACGCGCTGTTTCCGCATCTCGACGTCGCAGGAAATGTCGGCTTTGGCCTGAAAGGTCGCGGCCTCAACCGCGCTGCTATGGCGGAGCGGATCGCCCGCGCGCTCGATCTGGTGCAGATGGCGAAGTTCGCACAGCGTCCAATCAATGCGCTGTCGGGCGGCCAGCAACAACGCGTCGCACTGGCGCGTGCTCTCGCGGTCGAGCCGAGCGTGCTGTTGTTCGACGAAGCGCTCAGCGCGCTCGATCGCTCGTTGCGCGAGACGATGCAGGTGGAATTGCGCCGCCTGTTGAAGGGACTCGGCGCGACCGCCGTGTTCGTGACCCACGATCAGGACGAGGCGCTGACCATGTCCGATAAGGTCGCCGTGATGAACGTGGGCCGGGTCGAGCATTTCTCGCCGCCCCGAGAGGTTTACGCCCGGCCGCGAAGCCTGTTCACGATGCGCTTTGTCGGAATTTCCTCGGAATTGAAGGGCTCTGTCGCGGGTCGCGAAGCGGGGCTGCTACGGATCGACACGCCCCAGGGCAGCATTTTTGCAGCTGGCGACGCTCCAAAGGGCGCGCGCGTGGTGGTGGCGACCCGGCCGGAGCATGTCGTTATCGGCGAAAGCGCGATATTAGAGGGTGCCTGCAATCGGGTGCAAGGAGTCGTGCGCCAAGTGGTGTTTCAGGGCTCGCGCACGCGCGTCGCGGTCGATGTGGGCGGCCGCGGCGATTTCATGGTTGAACTCAGTGGCGCGGGCGAGGCGCCCAGCGCGGGCGAGGCCGTCACCTTGCGCTGGCCCGTCGCGCTGAGTTTCGCCTACCCCGAGGCGAGCGCGGCGCAGGAGGCCAGCGCGGCGCGGGAGGCCAGCGCGGCGCAGGAGGCCAGTGTGGCGCTGGAGGCCAGCGCGGCATGACCGAGGTTCTGCAAGCCACCATAGTCCCCCGGTCGCGCTGGCGCGTGCCGCATATCCCCGCTGGCGTCGCACTCGCGCTGCCTGCGGTGCTGGTGCTCGTTTTCCTTTATGCGCTGCCACTCGGCGCGTTGCTCGTGCGTTCTCTGGTCGGCCCGGCCGGCGTGACGTTCGAGGCGTACGGCCGCATCTTTGGCGATTCCTATGGCTGGACGCTGATCCTGAATTCGCTGCGACTCGGGGCGACGACCACGCTGCTAACTCTGGTAATTGGCTACCCCGCCGCTTTCGGCCTCGCCTATGCCAGGGGAGCGTTGCGCAGCGTGTTTCTCGCGGCATTGTTCCTGCCGCTCGCCGCGAGCGTAATCGCCAAAGCGTTCGCCTGGTCGATCCTGCTGCGCTCGCATGGCGTGCTCAACGAGACGCTGATGGCGCTGCATCTAACCCACACGCCGATCCGCATGATCTTCACGCAAGGGTCGCTGATCGCCGGCGCCGCCAACATCTTCCTGCCGTTCATGATCCTGCCGATCTATGCCGTCGTGGCGCAGATCGACCCGAGGCTCACCGAAGCCGCGGCGACGCTCGGCGCTTCGCCTCTCGCCGCCTTTGTCAGGGTTATCGCGCCGCTCTCGCTGCCCGGCGTGGTGGCGGGCGTCGCGCTGGTGTTCTCGTTGTCTGTGTCGGCCTATGTCGTGCCCAACCTGCTGATGGGCGAAAACTATCCGACACTCGCCACCACCATCGCGAAAGCCTTCCTGCTCACGCGCGATCCGGCGCTAGGCGCCGCCGCGGGCGCGATCCTGATGGCGTTCGGGCTCGTCGTCGTGATCGTCGGCTATGCCTATGGCGAACGGAGCGCGGGCCGGTGAACCACGTTTTTCGCTACTTCGCCGTTGGGATGATGGGCGTGGCGGCGCTGTTCCTGCTGGCGCCGCTGATCGTCATCGCAGCCGCGAGTTTCTCTCCGACGCCGGTGTTTGACCTGCCGCTCTCCGGCGCCTCGTTGCGCTGGTACGCCGCGGTCGCTGATCTCGATGGCTTTTGGCCGGCGCTGAGGTTGTCGCTGCAAATCGCCGCGCTCTCGACCGCGCTATCGCTCATCGTCGGCACGCTCGCGGGCATTGCCATTGCGCGACGCGCCGTGCCGGGCGCGGCGGCGCTCGCGGCGGCTTCGACTTCGCCGCTGATGATGCCGGGTCTGGTGCTCGGCATCGCGCTGCTGCAATTTTTTCGCTATGTCGGCATCGCCAGCACATTTCCTGAGCTTCTGCTCGCGCATATTGTCGTCACGCTGCCATTCGTCGCGCGCACCATGATCGCGGCGCTGAGCCGGTTCGACTTCACGCTGATCGACGCGGCGCGCACGCTCGGCTGCGGCTTTGGCGGCGCGATCGGGCGCGTGATGGTCCCCGCGTTGGCGCCGGCTTATCTGGTCTCGGCTCTGTTCGCGTTCTTAGCCTCAATGGACAATTACCCCGTCTCGATCTTCCTGACCGACGCGCGCAACAAGACACTGCCGATCAAGATGCTGCAATATATCGAGGAAAGTCCTGACCCGTCGATCGCCGCGCTCTCGACGCTGATCCTGCTGGCGACGCTCGCGCTGCTGATTACCGCCGATCGCGCAGTGGGTCTGCATCGGCTGGCGGGGTTACAGGAATGACCCGAGATTTCATGACAACCCGGGATTTTATGGGCTACGGTCGCGACAAGCCGCGGGCGCGTTGGCCCGGCGACGCTCGCGTGGCGGTGTCGTTGGTTGTCAATTTCGAGGAGGGCTCGGAATATTCGCGCAGCGACGGCGACGATAGCAACGAGGCGATCTACGAAGTCGAGCATCGGCTGGTCGGCGTGCCCGACCCGTGCATCGACAGCCATTTCGAATATGGCGCGCGGGCGGGTTGGTGGCG
>JAYTRP010000114.1:0-6688 GCA_043746145.1 Hyphomicrobiales bacterium
CAAAGTCACGCTGCGTTTTCGCGGACGCGAGATGGCGCACCAGGACATCGGCTACCGTCTATTGCAGCGCGTGAAGTCAGAGACCGGCGAAGTGGCCAAGGTGGAGACCGAGCCGTTGATGGAAGGTCGACAGATGGTCATGATTTTGGCGCCGAAATAGACACGCGCTAAATTATCGATCGCATGGGCGCGAGCCGCGGACCCAGGAGACTGGTTTTTGTGCGGCGGCCGCGTTATGGCAGTGCAAAGAACTAAGCTGCCTTACTAAGGATTTCCGATGAGCCTCGCTGAAAAGGCGGTTGGGTTGCAGAGCCCGCGCGTCCCGGCTGCGACGATCGCAGCCCCCACCACTGCGCTGGGCGTGCTGTTCGCCGTCAGTGGCTCGCACATGCTCAACGACATGATGCAGTCTCTCGCGCCGGCGTTGTACCCCGTGTTTCGCGACAAGTATTTGCTCTCGTTTTTTGAGACCGGCATCATAACGTTCGCCTTTCAGCTCACGGCGTCGCTGCTGCAGCCGCTCATCGGCATGTTCACCGACAGACGCCCGACTCCCTTCGCGTTGCCATTCGCCATGGCTTTCACCCTGATTGGCCTCGTTATGCTGGCTTTCTCCGGCAGCTACCCGATGCTGCTGGTTTCCGTGGCGATGATCGGAGTCGGCAGCGCCGTGTTCCATCCCGAGGCTTCGCGCGCGGCGCGTTCGGCGTCAGGCGGGCGACATGGTTTCGCGCAGAGCTTGTTTCAGGTCGGCGGCAATTTTGGTCAGTCGCTAGGGCCGTTGATGGCGGCTTTCATTGTAGTGCCGAACGGCCAACGCTCGGTTCTCGCCTTCACCGTGCTCGCCTTTATCGCGATCCTGCTGCTTACGGGCGTATCCCGCTGGCAGGTCGCGCATGTCGCAATCGCGCGTAAAGCGTCCGCTCATGCTGAAGTGGAGGCGCTGCCGCGCGGAGTTGTCTGGCGGTCGATGTTCATTCTGATGGTGCTGTTGTTCTCGAAGACTTTCTATCTCGCCAGTCTGAACAGCTATTACACCTTCTACCTGATCCAGACCTTCGACGTCTCCCTGCAGACGGCGCAGGTGCTGCTGTTCGTTTTCCTTGGCGCCGTTACGGCGGGGACCTTTTTTGGTGGTCCGATAGGCGATACGATCGGCCGAAAATACGTGATCTGGATCTCGATCCTCGGCGTGCTGCCGTTCACGCTGCTGTTGCCGCACCTCGGACGGACCGGCACGATCATAGACACAATCGCGATCGGGCTTATCCTGTCCTCGGCCTTTTCCGCGATGGTCGTCTATGCCCAGGAACTCGCGCCCGGGAACATCGGGGCGATCGCAGGTTTGTTCTTCGGTCTCTCGTTTGGCCTTGGCGGGATCGGCGCCGCGGCGCTTGGGCTTTTGGCAGATCATACGAGCCTGGCGTTTGTCTATCGGGTTTGCGCCTTCCTGCCAGCGATCGGCCTGCTCACCTTCCTCCTCCCCGATGTGCGCGGTCGAAAGCTCTAAGCGCAAGTCTTCACCCATCGTTGCGTAAGTCGAACCTCCGAAGTCTCCAGCGACACTGTGAGGCTTCGGCTTTAGTCTTTTAAATTCGCAACGAACACGTTTATCGCGAGGAGCAGCGGCCAAGGGCGCCGAACAAGTTGTCGCCGCAATTCGCTTGCATGAGAATGAACGTTCATTCTCATTCCGAGCGTCATGTCCCTCGCACGCGTCGTCAGCGCCACAAAGCATCTCAGCGATGAGGATCGGCGAGCCCGTATTCTTGCGGCCGCTGAACGCGCCTTCATGCGCCAGGGTTTTCACGCTGCAACCATGAGCGATGTCGCCGACGAGGCGAGCATGAGCGCTGGCAATCTCTACCGCTATTTTCCCTCCAAAGAAGCCATTGTCGAGGGGCTCTGCGCGGCCGATCAGGTCGAGCGCGCGGAGGTGTTCTGCAACCTTACCGGTCACGGCGATTTGCGTTCGGCGATGCGGGCGGGCCTGCGCGACAACGTGCTAAAACGTTCGCCTGAAAGAGCTCGGCTGATCCTTGAGATCTGGGCGGAATCGGGTCGAAACCCGCGCGTCGCCGAATTTACGCGTAAGCTCGACGAAGATATCGTGCAGGGCCTTGTGGATCTGGTCGAAGTCGCCAAGGCCAACGGCGTCGCCGCGCAGGGCCTCGACGCTCGCTTTGCCGCACGCGTGATGTTCACTCTCGTGGCGGGCTTGTTCAAGCGGATCGCGCTCGAGCCGACATTCGACGTTGAGGCAGAATCCGCCGCGGTTCTCGGCGTTTTCGCCGGACTTTTCGACGGCGCGCTGTCGCCGGCCACTGAGGTTTAAGATGCGATTTCTTACCACGATCGTCATCACGATCGCCATCGCGGCGGGCGCTCTTTGGGCCGGGCGATCTTTCGCGCCGTGCTCGCCACCCATGCTGTCGTTGGCAAATTATGGCCTGCCGCTCGCCAAGGATTGCCCTCGTGCGACGCCGGTTGCGGCCGAGGCGGCCCCGATCCAGCCCGAAGTAGAGCCCCCCGCCGTAACGGTGGCGACAGCGACCAAGCGGCCCTTCGTAGATCGCTTGTTCGTCTCCGGCACGCTGGTCGCTCGCGAGGAGTCGCAAGTCGCTGTCAAGATCGACTTGCTGACGATCGTGGAGCTCGACGCCGAGGACGGCGATCATGTCGAGAAGGGGCAGGTGCTCGCGCGGCTCGATCGTACCCAGCTCGACGCAATGCTCGCCGAGAACGACGCCGCGATCGCCCATGCCAATGCGACGATCGATCAGGCCAAGAGCATGATCACGCAAGCGGTCAGCCAGATGGATTTCGCCTCGAACGACTACGATCGCGCGCGAAAACTCGGCTCCGGGGTCATGTCCACCGCGACGGTGGAGCAGCGCGAAACAACGATGAAAACCGCGCAGGCCACCGCTGCGGCAGCCCGCAACGCGCTCGCGGTCGCTGAAGCGGATCGGCGCAGCCGCGACGCGGAACGACAGGAGTTGCAGGTTCGAACCGGTCGCACCGAAGTGCGAGCTCCGGTCACCGGCGTCGTCAGCCGCCGCTACGCCAAGCTCGGCGCGATGGCCGCGGCGGCGGGAGAACCGCTGTTTCGAATCATTGTCGACGGCGCGATCGACTTGGAAGCCGACGTGCCGGAGCAATCGCTTCCGCGCCTCAAGGTCGGCATGACGGCCAAGCTCAAGCTCCCAGGCGCTGAGGGTAAGGTTGATGGCGTCGTGCGTCTCGTCAACCAGGAAGTCGACAAGGCGAGCCGCACTGGCAAGGTGCGTATCTCGCTGAAGGATTCATCGCAGGCGCATCTGGGCGCGTTCGCTTCCGGCGAGGTCGATGTGGTCTCGCGCGAGGGCGTCGGCGCGCCCACCAGCGCGCTGAGGCGCGATGGAGACAAAGGCACGCTGCTGGTCGTCAAGGACGGTCGCGTCGAACTGCGCAACGTGACCCCGGGCATCGTCGAGGGCGACGAGGTCGAGATCCGCGAAGGCTTAGCCGAGGGCGAAGGCGTAGTCGCACGCGCCGCCGCGTTCCTGCGGCCGGGCGACCGCGTACGCCCGCTGGCGGAAATCGTCGGCGCCGGCGGCTGAGGAGCAACCCATGCGTTTAAACGTCTCCGCCTGGTCGATCCGAAGCCCGATCCCCGCGATCGTCGCTTTCTCGGTGCTGATGCTGCTCGGTCTCGTCAGTTTTCAGTCGCTGCCCGTCACGCGATTCCCCAACATCGACATTCCGATCGTGCAGGTGCTGATCACGCAGTCAGGCTCAGCGCCGTCCGAACTGGAAGCGCAGATCACCAAGAAGGTTGAGGATGCGGTCGCCAGTCTCAACGGCGTCTGGCATATTTCCAGCCAGGTAACCGATGGGTCCTCGCAGACGATCGTACAGTTCTATGTCGGCTCCACCGACATTGACCGCGCGCTGAACGACGTAAAAGACAAAATCTCGAAAATCCGCAGCGATTTGCCGCGAACGATCGACGAACCGATCGTCAATCGGATCGACATTGAAGGTTTGCCGATCGTCACCTACGCGGCGTCCGCGCCCGGCATGACGGTGGAACAACTCTCCTGGTTCATCGATGACACGGTCGCGCGCGATCTGCAAAGCTTGAAAGGCGTCGGCGAAGTCAGACGCAACGGCGGCGTCGATCGCGAAATTCGCGTTGCTCTCGACCCGGAGAAGTTGCTGGCGCTCGGCGTCACCGCAGCCAAAGTCAACGATCAGGTGCGCGAAGATAACGTCGATCTCGGCGGCGGTCGCGGCGAAGTTGGCGGACAGGAACAGGCGATCCGCACACTCGCTGGCGCCAGAAAAGTCTCCGACCTCGCCGCGCTGCCGATCGCGCTTTCGGGCGGCCGCAAGGTTCGGCTCGACGAACTTGGCACGGTGACCGACGGCGCAGCCGAGCCGCGAACTTTTTCACGTTTGTTCGATCAACCGATTGTCGCCTTCTCGATCACGCGCGCCAAGGGCGCGAGCGACGTAACCGTCGACAAATTGGTCGAGGCCCGTGTCGCCAAGCTTCAGGCGAAATATCCTGCGGTTACGTTCTCCAAGGTCGACACGCAGGTCGACAACGAAATCGGCAATTACCACTCGACGATGGAGACGCTGATCGAGGGCGCTCTGCTGGCGATCGTGGTCGTGTTCGTGTTCTTGCGCGACCTGCGCGCCACCATCGTCACCGCCGTGGCGCTGCCGCTTTCGGTGATCCCGACCTTCTGGGCAATGAGCGTGATCGGCTTCTCGCTAAACCTCGTCTCGCTACTCGCGATTACATTGGTCACCGGCATTCTCGTCGATGACGCTATCGTCGAGATCGAGAACATCGTGCGACACATGCGAATGGGCAAATCGGCCTATCGTGCGTCGCTGGAGGCGGCCGATGAGATTGGCCTTGCGGTCATCGCGATCTCACTCTCGATTGCCGCGATCTTCTCTCCTGTCAGCTTCATGGGCGGGATTGCAGGTCAATATTTTCGACAATTCGGTCTGACCGTCGCCATTGCTGTGATGTTCTCGCTGGGCGTCGCCCGTTTCATCACCCCCGTGATCGCCGCCTATTTCCTGCGCGCGCCGCCTGACGAAGCGCAGCACGAAGGCTTTATCATGCGGTTTTACACGCAGCTCGTCAGGACGTCGGTGCGCTGGCGTTGGATCACTTTGCTGATTGGCGCGCTGATCTTCGCTGGTTCGATCTGGTCCACGCGGCTGCTGCCCTCGGGCTTTCTGCCGGCCGACGATCTTGGCCGCGCCTTGCTCGCTATAGAACTACCGCCGGGATCGCGGCTGGAGGACACCGATCGAATCACTAGTGCGATCTCCGCAAAAATTCGCGCGATGCCGGAGGTGCGATCGATTCTGGTATTTGGCGGCGAAATTCTTGGCGGCAGCGCCGAGCCGCGCAAAGCAAGCTTTGTCGTCAACTTCGTTCATAAGTCGAAGCGCGACGCGACGCAAAAGGACCTTCAGACGCGGATCAGCAAAATTCTGGTTGATCAACCCGACATTCGCTTCTGGTTCCTGAAGGACAATGGCCAGCGCGACGTGCAGTTGATCATCGCAGGGCCCGACATCGACACGATCAACGATACGGCGAACCAACTCGCAAGCGAGATGCGCACCGTCCCCACGTTGGAAAACCCGACCTCGACCGCGGAACTCGACCGGCCTGAGTTGCGCGTGACGCCGAAGCAATCGGTCGCCGCCGATCTCGGCGTATCGACAGAGACCATGTCGGAGACGATCCGCGTGGCGACGCTCGGAGACATCGACGCAAATCTCGCCAAGTTCAATGCGGGCGACCGCCTGATCCCGATCCGGGTTGAACTCGACCAAGCCGCGCGCTCTCGCGTTGGCCTGCTGCAAGACTTGCGCGTCGCGACCGCGACCGGGGGCACGACTCCGCTCTCGGCGGTGGCTGATTTCGAGATGAGCCACGGGCCCACCGCGATCAATCGCTACGACCGCTCGCGTCGCGTGACCGTCGAGGCGGACCTCAAAGGAGACGCTGCACTGGGCCAAGCGGTGGCCGCCATCCATTCGCTTCCGATGGCGAAAAACCTTCCGCCCGGCGTCGAGATCCGCGAGACGGGCGACGTCGAAGTGATGAGCGAAGTCTTTTCCTCGTTCGCCGCAGCGATGGGCGCGGGCCTGATGATGGTCTACGGGCTGCTGGTGTTGCTGTTTGGCAGCTTCCTGCAACCGATCACCATCCTGATCTCGCTGCCGCTTTCGATCGGCGGCACGATCGCTGCGCTGCTGATCACGCATAAGGCAATGTCGATGCCGGTGGTGATCGGCCTTCTGATGCTGATGGGCATCGTGACCAAGAACGCGATCATGCTGGTCGATTTTGCAGTCGAGGCGATCAGCCAAGGCACGCCCCGGCTGGAGGCGCTAGTCGAAGCCGGCCGAAAGCGAGCGCGGCCAATCGTGATGACGACGATCGCCATGGCGGCGGGCATGCTGCCCTCCGCGCTTGGAATGGGCGATGGCGGCGGCTTTCGTTCGCCGATGGCGATCGCGGTGATCGGCGGACTCGCCATGTCGACCGTGCTGTCGCTCGTTTTTGTGCCGGCGGTGTTCACCGTGTTCGACGATCTCGGACGCGGTTTTGTTTGGTTGTTCAAACGGTTGCTGGGTTCGCCGGACGAAGCGGAAGTGGCCGCGG
>JAYTRP010000115.1:0-6680 GCA_043746145.1 Hyphomicrobiales bacterium
TTCGAAGCCATGCTCTGGCTGCGCAAGGGCTTCGGCTTCGCCCGCGCCTGGACCGTGATCGAGCAGAACCGGCTGCTCGGGTTCTGCTTCGGACTTTCAAAGGTTAACGAAGCGTAAAGGCAGGACAGCCCCTGGCCGATTTGCAACCTCCAGCAGGGTTTGCGACAGGCCCCTTGGCGCAGGTATTGGGGACGATCATAAGACATCAAGGCAATCGGATAGTCCACGCTCGTGTCTCCGCCGGGCGCAGCCTCCGGTTTGCGCGAAGCGGCTTACCGCTGCCCTTGTCTAAGCGCACGCGCGGAACGCACCAGAGATTCCCAAGTTCGTTCGCCTACCCGGCACCGCCGCGCTACAGCTTGATCTGCAACTTCACGTCGGTCGGGCGTCCTTCCGCCGCCCGCTCGAACGCCTCGATGCTGTGTTCAAAAGGGAATGTCTCGCTGATGAGCGGCTTCAGGTCGACCTTGCCGGAGGCGATCATCGCCAACGCGCGATCGAATACATTAGCGTAGCGGAACACGGTTTCGATGCGGATCTCTTTCGCCGCTAACGAAGAAATGTCGAGCTTGACCGGCCCGACCGGCATGCCAATGGCGATCAAGCAGCCACCGGGGCAAATCAGACCTTGGATGCCGTCATAGGCGCGCGGCGAGCCGCTCGCCTCGAACACGATGTCGGCGCCCCAGCCATCGGTCGCCGCATGGACCGCATCTTGAAGTTTCTCCCGCTTGACGTTGACCGTCGAGACGCCGGGATAGCGGCCGGCGATGGCGAGCTTCTCATCGACGAGATCGGAAACGATCACGCGCGAGCAGCCGCTTGCCAGCGCCGCCAGCGCCGTCATCACCCCGATCGGGCCGGCGCCGGTGACAACAGCGGTGTCGCCGGGCTTGATCTTCGCCTTCGACGAGGCCCAAACCCCGACGGCGAATGGCTCGACCATCGCGCCTTCGGCAAAACTCACATTGTCCGGCAGCTTGAAAGTGAAGGCGGCAGGGTGCACGACAAAAGGCGTCAGCACGCCATGCACCGGCGGCGTCGCCCAGAACACGACGCTGGGATCAACATTGTAGAGCCCAAGTTTGGTGGCGCGCGACGACATGTCCGGCACGCCGGGCTCCATGCAGACGCGGTCGCCGACTTTGAAGGCTTTCACGTTGGCGCCGACCTCGGCGATCACCCCGGCCGCTTCGTGGCCCAGCACCATCGGCGCGTTGACGACGAAGCCGCCAATGCGGCCGTGGGTGTAATAATGCACGTCGCTGCCGCAGACGCCGACAGTGTCGATTTTTATTTTCACGTCGTCCGGCCCGACCTTGAGCGACAGATCAATGTCGCGCAGCGAGAGTTCGCGCACTTTCTCCAGAACAAGCGCCTTGGCCATGATTGCCTCCCGAATTCAGTTGATAAGGAACCCGCCGTCGATCGGCAGGTCGACGCCGTTCACCATCGCCGCCTCGTCGGACAGCAGATAGGCGATGACGGAGGCGACCTCCGCCGGCTCGACGAAGCGGCCGAGCGGCATGCGTTGGCGCATCGGCTCCGATTTCACGGGGTCGCTCCAGGCTTTCACCGCCATCGGCGTCAGCGTGATCGCCGGATGCACGCCGTTGACGCGGATGCCCTTGCGGCCGAGTTCGTTGGCCATTACCCGCGTCAGGGCGTCGAGCGCGCCCTTGGAGGCGCAATAGGCGGCGTGATCGGCGAAGCCGATGAACGAGGAAATGCTCGACACGTTGACGATCGCGCCCTTCTCGCCGCGCGCGATGCGGTCGCGCGCATATTCCTGGCTGACGATCAGCGGAGCGCGCGCGTTGACGGCCATAACGCGATCGAAAACCTCCGGCGTCGTGTCGAGCACGGAATGCAACTCGGCTACGCCCGCGCAATTGACCAGGTAGTCGAACGGCAGCGCGCCGCGCACGGCCGCCCGGGTGGCCTCAGCGTCGGCGAGATCGACGGCTATTGTGCGGCAGCCATGCTCGGCCTCAAGCTCCGCGAGATCGGCGGGGGAGCGCGACAGTGCGATCACGCGTGCGCCGCGCTTGATGAAATCGGCGACGGTAGCGCGGCCGATGCCCTTGCCGGCACCGGTGATGAGGATGGTCTTGCCTTGCAGGCTCATGCGCATTTCCTCACATCGCCCGGCCGCCGAGCTCGAATACATAGGCCCGCGCTGCGTCAAAACCTGCGGAGAAGGACTCGCCCTTTTTCAGCGAGATCCGCCCCGGCGCTTGCAGGGTCAGGGTCTCGCCGCCTTCGGTCTGGCCGTAGATCAGCGTGGCGCCGCCGAGGTTCTCGCAGAGATCGGCGCGCAATTGAAGCCGATCGGGACCGTTCTCGAACATCAGTTGCTCCGGGCGCACGCCAAGCAACAACTCGCCGCCTTGCGACACGCCGTTGTTGCGCGGCAGGCGCACGGGCTTGGCGAAGCTCGGATGCGTGACGACCATCGCGCCCCCGTCACCGCCGAGGATCTGCGCCTTCAGGAAATTCATCCTCGGCGAGCCGATGAAGCCGGCGACGAAAGTGTTGGCAGGCTTGTCGTAAAGCTCCTGCGGCGAGCCGATCTGCTCGACGATTCCGGCGCGCAGCACGACGATGCGGTCGGCGAGCGTCATCGCCTCGATCTGGTCGTGGGTGACGTAGATCATCGTCACGCCGAGATCGCTGTGCAGCCGCGCGATCTCGGCTCGCATCGTCGCGCGCAGTTCCGCGTCGAGGTTCGACAGCGGCTCGTCGAACAGGAACAGTTTTGGATGGCGTACGATCGCGCGGCCGATCGCGACGCGTTGGCGCTGGCCGCCGGAGAGTTCGCGCGGCCGACGATCAAGCAGCGCCTCCATTTGCAAGATGCGCGCGGCTTCCGCGACTTGGCGTTCGATCTCGGATTTTGGCGTCTTGCTCATCTTGAGCCCGAAGGCGATGTTTTCGCGCACGCTCATGTGCGGAAACAGCGCGTAGCTCTGGAACACCATCGAAACCTTGCGCTTGGCGGGTTCGAGGTCGGTGACTTTGGCGCCGTCGATGAAGATGTCGCCGGCCGAGGTTTCTTCCAGCCCCGCGATCATACGCAGAAGCGTCGACTTGCCGCAGCCCGAGGGGCCGACGAATACGACAAATTCGCCCTTCTCCGCCTCGATGTCGACGCCCTTGATGACGTGGACGGCGCCAAAGCGCTTCTCGACGCCCTGAAGACGCAGGTAACTCACTTGGTCGCTCCCATCGTCAGCCCGCGCACCATATGACGCGACACGATCAGCGCAAATACCGTCACCGGCAACACGATCACCGTGCCCGTCGCCATGATCTTGCCCCAGGGGATTTCGTAGCCGGACATGAACGAGGTCGCCACCACCGGCGCCGTCTGCACATCTCGGCGCGTCAGCACGAGCGCGTAGAGCAGTTCGTTCCAGGAGAAGATGAAGCCGAAGATCGCGGACACCGCGATGCCCGGCGCGCCCAACGGCAGATAGATGCGCCAGAAGATGTCGAATTGGCTCGCGCCTTCGAGCCGCGCGGCCTCTTCAAGCTCGCGCGGGATCGAGCGGAAGAAGTCGGTGGTGATCCAAACGACGATCGGCAGAATGAAAGTGATGTAGATCAGGATCAGCACCAGATGGGTGTCGAGAATCCCGAGATTGCGCGCGATGATGTAGATCGGCAGCGCGAGCACGATCGGGCTGATGAAGCGGTTGGAGATGAACCAGAACCAGAGGTCGGCCTTGCCGCGGAACTCATAGCGCGCCAGCGCATAGGCCGCCGGCGTCGCGAGCGCGACGGAGAGTGTGGTCGAGCACACCGCGATGATCAGCGAGCTCAGCACCGCCCGCGTCACCTTCTGGTCGGCGAACACTTGCGCGTAATTGTCAAGGGTCGGGTGGAACAACCAGAGCGGGGGCGAGGCGAGGATGTCGGTCTGCGTCTTGAACGACGAAGACACCATCCAATAGAATGGGAACACCGCGAACAGGAATACGGCGATGAGGCCGAGCGCGTGCAGGGTGCGGCGAGCCAAGCGGGGCATCAGTCGATCTCGCGGTAGAAGAAGCGGATGTAGAGACGCGCCAGCACGATCGTCAGCACCAGCAGCAGGAGCGCCTGCGCGGAGGCGACGCCCATGTCGAACACGCGAAAGCCAACGCGCTGAATGTAGATCGAGATCAGCTCCGTTGCCGCGCCGGGGCCGCCGCGCGTCATGGTGAAGACCGAATCGAACAGCTTTAGGATGTCGGCCGAGCGCAAGATCAGCATGGCGGTGAGGCCGGGCCAGAGATAGGGCAGTTGCACATGGGTCAGCAACGCCCATTTGCTGCCCGTCTCCAGCCGCGCGGCCTCCTCGATCTCGACCGGCACCATCGACAGGCCCGAGAGGAAGATCAGCGCGCAAAACGGCGTCCACTGCCAGATGTCCATCGTCGCAATGGCGATGAAGGCGCCGGTGGGGTTGCCGAGCCAATCGAGCGGCGCGATTCCGAACAACGCCAGCGCGGAATTGGCGACGCCAAAATCGCGGTTGAAGATCAACCGCCCGAGCAGTCCAACCACCGCGTATGTGGTCGCCAGCGGAATGACCAGCGAGACGCGGGCGAGCGCGCGCAGCATGTTGAGCCCGGGACGATGCAGCATCAGCGCTGCGAGCAGGCCCAGTCCCGCCTCGATCGGCATGACGCAGAGGAAGAACCATCCGGTGCGGCCCAACGTCTGCCAGAATGTGGGGTCGGTCAGCACCGTGACGTAGTTGTCGAGGCCGATGAACGGAAAGCCATCGCGGACGCGGGTGAGATTGTATTGGCGGAATGAAGTGACGAGCGCGAACAGAGTCGGGTAAAGCCCGATCGCCGCCAGCGCCAACACTGAAGGCGCGAGAAACCAGAACGGCGTCCAGCGCCCATAAGCAAGTCGGGAGGAATTGGCCATCATGCGTCCCGAGAAGGGCGGCCCGCGCGGGCCGCCCGAGAGGCTTTACTGCAATAGCGGCTTCTTGCCGTCGTAATAGCCCTCTTTCTTCAGGATCGCTTCCATGCGCGTCCCGATCTCCTTGGATCCCGCTTCGGCGGAAACCTCGCCAAGCTGAATCTTGGAGCCGAATTCCGCGATGATCTCGGAGATCGCCGGCCAAGCGGGAAAGCGCGGACGGAATTCCGGCACGCCCTTCTGCCAGGAGGCGACCATCGGCTCGACGAACGAGAACTTGGCCTTGATCGCCGGGTCTTCATAGATGCCCATGCGCCCGGAGACGCCGCCGGCCTCGACGTAGTCCTTGGCGATGGCGTCCGAGGTCGCCCATTGGATAAAGATCCAGGCCGCCTTCTGCTCCTTTTCTGGCGCTTGGCTGGCGACCGCCAGTGAGAAGCCACCTAGCGCGGGCAGACGGCCCGCTTCGCCCGCCGGCTCCGGCGCGACGCCGAGGCAATCGCCGATCTTCGATGTCTTGGCGTCCGTCAGGGTCGGATAGAACGCCGACCATTCGGTAATCATCGCCACTTGGCCCTGGGCGAGGGCGTTGACCGCCTCGGCATGGTCCCAGGAGACGATGCCCGGCGGCATGTATTTCATCAGATCCTGACGGAAGGCGAGACCAGCCTGGCTCTCCTTGCTGCCGAGGTTGGAATGGAAGGTTTTGTCGAGCAGCGTCCCGCCGTGAGGCCAAAGGCTGCGCATGAAACTGTCGGCGGACTGAGTCTCGCCGCGCAGCGATTGTAGCGCATAGGCGTATTGGTTCTTGGCTTTGTCGGTCAGCTTCGGACCATAGACGTCCTTCAGCTCGTTCCAGGTGCCCGGCGGCTTGTCGAAACCGGCGCTCTTCAGCATGCACTTGTTATAGAACAGCAGGCCGGAATAATTGTCGAACGGCAGCCCATAGACCTTGCCGCCCCAAGAACCGAAGGCGTCGAGCAGCAGCGGGAAGAAGCTCTTGAGGTTGAGGTTGGGGTCGGTGATCGCCGTGTCGGCGGCGTATTTGTCGATCGGCTGGATCCAGCCGTTCTCGGCGAACTCGCCGAGCCAGACGAGATCAACCAGCGCGATGGAATAGTCGCCCTGTCCGGTGAAGTTCAGCACTTCCTTCTGACGCGTGTTCTCGTAAGGCACGACCTCGTAGTTGACCTTGATGCCCGTCGCCTTCTCGAATTCCGGCAACAGCTTTTCGATCGCCTTGTAGCCGGGCCGGTCGAGGAAGATGACATGAAGCTCGGTGCCCTTGTAGGGGGCCGCGGCTTTGGCGATGTCCCAGGTTTCGGCATGTACGGCCGGCGCCGCGAGGGTTGTTGCAGTCGCCGCGAGAATCGCCGCAGCGCTCACTTTCCGTAACAACGACAGCATGATGTCCTCCCAAATATTGGCCCCAATTCCGGGACTCTGTCGGCGGCAGTCAGGCGCCGTCATAGGTCATCCTAGTGGTTGCCCTTGTCGCGGGCTAGCCGAACGTAAACATAATACCGATACTTTCATGCATTGTGCGGTGCAAAAATTACCCCTTTAGCGCACAAGACTATCGGCCTGCGCCGGACGCTTCGTCACCCTCTGCCGTGCCAGACGGCGATAAACCGTCGGCGACATGCCGCGTGCGCGGCGAAACGCGCGGTTGAAGTTGGAGACGTTGTCGTAGCCGACCTCGAAACAGATATCAGTGACGGCCATGTCGGAATCCGCCAGAAGTTTGCAGACTTGGCTCA
>JAYTRP010000116.1:0-19384 GCA_043746145.1 Hyphomicrobiales bacterium
GGAATCATGGCGCCTTCGCTTTCGCGATGCGCTCGCTCGCGGCGGCGACGATCGCTTCAGGCAAGGGCGCGTCCCATACGAGTTCACCAAGCGCAACGAAATCGGCGCCCGCGGCGGTCAGCGCTTCCGCCTCGTCGAGGCTCGCGGCATAGCCGACGCAGGGCATCTGGAAAATCTCCGCCCACCAACCAATACGCTCGAGCGTTTCCTCGAACGCAACAAGCGTCCCGTCGCGGTCGGGTTCGCCAAACATCACGTAATCGGCCCCGGCTTCGCCTGCGGCCATTGCGTCGTCGCGCAGCCGCAAACCGCCCGCGCCCACGATCCGCTCGGAACGCAAGCTCGCAACAGCCTCGGCGACCGCATCGGCGGCGACATGCACGCCATCGGCCGCGACTCGGGCGGCGAGGCGCGCGTCGTTCTCGACCAACAGCGCCACGTCGAGCGGCATCGTCGCCTCGAGCAGGCGCGCCACGATGCGTCGCGCGTCGCCCTCGGCGCCGGGGGCCAGCCGCACCAGTGTGCTCGCAACATCGCCGGCGGACAACGCGGCGGCGAACCGAGGCGCGAACGCTTCGACCTCGGAGAGCTGAAGCAGCGGCGTGATAAGGTAGAGTCTAACTTTGGTCATGGTCCCCAAGGCCGCATGGCGGATCTCGCGCCTAACGCCCCCTTGCGGCCGAATCGCGGCGACTGGCAAGCGCCGCGAACAACTCGTCCAAGAAAGAGCCTAACTGGTGACAAATGCCGCTTGGAGCATCGCCATCTGTTGAGCAAGCGGCGGGCCGCCTGTGGCGCTGCCGGACATCGCGATCGACCGGTCGAGATGCAGCACCCTGGCTTGCAAGCGGATCGACAGCTCGCACAGCTCAGCGAACTCGGGCGGCAATTCCGACAGCATCGTGTCATCGCAGGAAATTTCCTGGCGCGAGAGGCGCACGCGGTGGCGTTCGGATTGGGCCTGGACCGGCGTCAGTTCGCCTTCGTTGACGGCTCGGCGTAGCAGCAACCAGGAGGCGATCTGCATGAGGCGCGTCGTTAACCGCATGCTCTCGGTGGCATAGGCCAGCGCGACAGGGCGGCGAAGCGTCTTCGATTCAATGCGTCCAGTTCCGTCGAGATAGGCGGCCGCCGATTCGACCAGCGCCATGCCTTCCTTGAACATGCTTTTGAACGCGTCGGAACTTGCGTGTTTGGCCGCAAAAGATATCGCCGCCGGTTCCAGATCCCCGGCTGCGCTAAGCGTTCCGCTCACATTGGTACTCATCAACTGACTCCTCGAGCGCACTCGAGACAAGCAACACGTCCACTAACGACACGAACGCGGCATCTCGCGGTCGTCGAACGCAAATCTAACGCCGAACACGATCCATCGGTCATTTACTGTTTATTAACGTTAACAAGCGTCAGCGTCGCCGACAAGGGCAAAGATAGGCTGTTCGAATGGGGGCTGCCGGGGAAAAAAAAGCCGCCCGAGGGCGGCTTGGAGGCTGGATTTGGGAGGAGAGAACAAAGACGGAGGCGAAATCCCTCCGATGTCCAGAAAGCCGGACGTAATCCTTAATGAAGCTTAATCGTTAACACGGGGTTAACGAAATCCTTAACCGAGAGCTAATGAAGCAATTTATACGCAGAACCGTCCTGAAATGGGTCATGTCTTAAAAAATGCGCTTGCCGCCTGTCTCGTCGCCTCGCGCGCGACGATCGCTGCTTCCAGACGCACGATCTCTTTCCGGCAGATCTCAATGCGTTCGGCGAGTTCGGGCGCGGATAATTGGTCGATATCGCCGCCGATCACCGGCGTCGATATTTTCGGCTTGGGGGCGCCGAAAGCCGCGTCCTCGTCGATTGACGCCAATGCCAACCTCCCTGGCTCAGGACGCCCGCGCGGTGATGAAGCCGCCGCCGTAGATGCGCGCATTCGGCTCGCAATTTTCATAGATTACGCAGGCTTGGCCGGGCGAAACCCCGGATTCTGGCTCCGCAAAGGCGACATGGCCATCGCTGAACAAGGTCGCTGGCGTAGGCGGTCGGGTCGAGCGCACCCGCGCAGCCACGCTCAAGCCTTCTTGGGGAATAGTCTCGACCCGACCCGGGCCGATCCAATTGAAGTCCCTCAAGCGCACAAGCGGCGTCGACAGCGCTCCACGCGGTCCCACAATGACGCGCGCCCCGGGAGCGTCCAGCGCGACGACGAACAGCGGCTCGCCCGCGGAAACGCCTAAACCCCGACGCTGGCCGATGGTGTAATGCAGGATTCCATTGTGCCGGCCAAGCAACCGACCGTCGACATGCACGATATCGCCGGGCTCGGCCGCCCCGGGCATTAGCCGCTCGATCATTGCGCTATAATGACCCGAGGGGACAAAGCAGATGTCCTGGCTGTCAGCCTTTTCGGCAATTTCAAGCGAGAACTGGCGAGCCAGGGCGCGTACTTCCGCTTTCGCCATCCCGCCTAGCGGAAAACGAAGCCGCGCGAGCTGATCGGGCGTGGTTGCGAACAGGAAATAGCTCTGGTCACGAGTCGAATCCGCGGCGCGGTAAAGCGCGCGGCCCCCCTCGCCGTCATCGCGGCTCACGACATAATGGCCCGTCGCCAAGAGGTCAGCGCCGAGGTCGCGCGCCGCCTGATACAGATCGACGAACTTGAGGTGCTGATTGCAGGCCACACAGGGGATCGGAGTTTCGCCGGCTATGTAAGCCTTGGCGAAAGGTTCGATCACTTTTTCCCGGAAACGCGCTTCGTAATCGAGCACGTAGTGCGGCACGCCGATGCGTGCGGCGACGTCGCGGGCGTCGTGGATGTCCTGGCCGGCGCAGCAAGCGCCTTTTCGATGCGCCGCCTCGCCGTGATCGTAGAGCTGCATAGTCAGCCCGACCACATCGTAGCCTTCACTGGCGAGACGGGCGGCTACGACGCTGGAATCGACGCCGCCGGACATGGCGACCACGACGCGCGTGTCCTCGGGCGCCTTGGGCAGACCGAGGGAATTGAGCGCACGAGGCGCGGGGGACATTGTTGCGGCAAGGGACATGATCATCCGGACGCAGGGCGCCCCTGGGGTAAAACGTTGATGTTTCAGATGGGATGTTTAGTCCCTCTGGACAAGTCTAACAATTGAATTCGAGCGATCTCGCTGCCCCGGCTGCGACCTATCGCAGCCCCAGCGGCGAGTTCACGCGGCTTTGTGGGGACATCGCTTGCCGACGCGTTGGATCCGGATGTTCCGAACGACCTTCGGATTCTCTGCATTGGCTTAGGTGAATCTTAAGTCCGCGCTCCTACTGTCACATGCAGTAAGTCTTTGCGTTCCCGCGTGAGTGTTCGATGAGTGAGCCGCTTCGACCGAGAGTTAAATACGTCATTGGACCCGACGGAAGCCCTTTGACAATTGCTGACCTGCCCCCTCCAGCGACCAAACGCTGGGTGATACGGCGGAAGGCGGAGGTGGTTGCGGCGGTGCGCGGCGGGTTGCTTTCCCTAGAGGAAGCCTGCGCGCGCTATACGCTGACCGTCGACGAGTTCCTGAGTTGGCAGGTGTCGATCGACCAGCACGGTCTGGCGGGCCTGCGCACTACGCGCATCCAGCAATACCGGCACTGATCCGGCTCAGGCTCCCGCGATGATCTCCTTTAGAAACGCGACATGTCGCGCGAAAGCGGCGCGTCCCGCGGAGGTCGCCTTCGCCGTCGTTCGCGGTCGGCGAGCCACGAACGCTTTGGCCACATTGACATAGCCTGCGCGGGCCAACTGGTCGAGATGGCCGCCAAGATTGCCGTCCGTCGCCCCCGTCAGGCTCTTCAGTCGCGCAAATTCCATACCCTCGTCATCGTCGGGCAGTGCCGACAGCGCCGCCATGATCCTTAGCCGCACCGGCTGGTGAATGACCGAATCGGGCTCCATCTCAGGCGCGCCGCATAGCCAAGCCGCATAAAATCAAACCGCCGCCGTTGACGAGCGCGAGATAGAGCGGGAACGCGTCGCCTGCCGCGAAATATCCAGCCACGATCAGGATGGTGAGCGCAACGCCGACCGCGGTGAAGGCCGCGCCGAACCAGAGCCCGGCCAGGGCGTAGCCAAACAGAAAGAGCGTCGGCCAGAATGCCGCGAGTTCGCGGGGTCCCAGACGCGCGAAACCTTGGCTCCAAAGAAACCCAAAGGCGGCGAACAGCGCAAAGGCGGCGACGAAGCGCAACAATCCGCGCCGGGCGCGGCGCAGGCGCGACAACCTAGCCATGGTGAGCGCCACGCCGAGCGCGTCGAGCGCAAGCCAAGCCCACGATGCTAGGCGTGGGGCGGCGGCGATGGCGAGGTCGCCAAAAGCAATCAATATTCCCCAGAGGATCAAAATCTCGCTGGCCGCGTGGTAAATTCGGGACTGTTTCACCCGCGCGATTACGCTGTCGACGTCAGCGAGCATTGCGCTGGCTTCCTCGGGCCGCGGAATCATCGCGGCGCCTCCACAATAGGGGTTGGCGGGGGCAGCAGACCAAGCCGTCGGCAAAGGAAGAATAGCCGACGCCCCTGCGTCACGCTGACTAGCGTCATCAGCCCCAAACTGGCGCTGCCCAGCAACGCACGCAAGGCGATGGCTTCGGTAAGCGGCATGATCATCACGAGATAGAGGTAGAGCGCGGTTTTGGCTGCGAAATAGATTGCCCAGGCCAGGGTGAAGATCTGGAAAAAGCGGCGCACCTCGGGCGTATTGGGAATCGCGCCCGCGCGCCGTTCTGCGATTTCCTGAATCATCGGCTTGTCGCCGAACGCGCCGTAGACGAACGCGATGCAGGTAGCGAGATTGGTTACGACCGCTTCGTATTTGAATTCATACTTGAGCAGAAATGGCGACGCCGAGAGGAGGTCTACGGCGCCGAAGGTCAGCGTCAGGCCGCTCGTCAGCTTGTAAAGACGTGAAAAGCCGAGGCCGCGCGACCAGCGCCAAGCCGAATCGGCGAGAATGGCGACGATAGCGCCGACGATCGCCGCTCTGATTCCCAAAGTCAGGTTGATCGTCCAGAACAGCAGGAGCGGCCCGAATTCGGCCAGCGCGAAGGCGATAAGCGCGCGAATTTTGGACATGGTTAGCAGGACCTTACTTCGCCGCCGCGATAGTCAGAGCCGTTGCTTGCGGACGACAAACGATGCCCACGAGGCGAACGCGCAACCCTGTAACCTAGAGCAGATTACTCTGTCTTACAGAGTTATCTGTCAAGATCAAGTTACCGCTCCTTGATTTCCTCATGCCGAGGCTTGAACCTGACCCGGCGGCCCTTCGGCGAGAACTCGGCCGCGATCGAGCACGACAATCTTGTCGGTACTGGCCATGGCGAACGGAAGCGCGCGCTCTGCGATCAGGAAAGTAACGCCAAGTTCCCCCCGCGCGCGCTCGATCAGGTTTGTCATAGCGCCGCGTTCCGTCGCATTGAGGCCCGCCAACGGCTCGTCGAGCAGCACGAGTCGCGGGCTGCGCATTAGCGTCCGCCCGAAATCGAGCCGTTTGCGCCAGGCATAAGAGAGATCGCGCGGGGATGCCTCCGCGCTTTGCGACATGCCAAGCAGAGCCAGGACATCGCGGGTGATAATCTCCGCGTCTCGCCGTTCCCGCCAAACTCGCGGACTCATCAAGGCGCTACCGAGAAACCCGGAGCGGCCCCTGACATAGGCGCCGGCGAGCAAATTCTGGCGGACCGTCAGGCCCTCGAATATGGCGGGTGTTTGAAACGTCAGCGCGACGCCAGCGCGCGCGATTCGATGCGCGCGCCAACCGGCGATGTTTGATCCGGCGAAACGAATTTCGCCCTCGCTGGGCGCGTGCACGCCAGCGATACAGTGAAGCAGGGTTGTCTTGCCCGCGCCGCCGGCGCCGATCAACGCGGTCAGGCTGCCGGGGGCGACCGAAAAGGATATCCCCTCCAAGACGAGCATGCCGGGAAAGCGCATCCGCAGCGACGAGACCTCGAGCAGCGGCGCCATCATGGCTCCCGTACGCCCGAGGAGGAGCGGCCAAAGCCCGCCAAGCCCGTAGGCGCGAACAGCAAGACGGCGATGGTCGCCAGTCCGAATGTCGCCGCGATGATCGACGGTTGGTGCGCGGCGATCCAGGCGCCGGACGAGGTCGTCTCGCCAACCCGCGTATCAAGGGCGGAGACGAGCGGCGGCGCAAGTCTCCAGAGCGCGGCGCCGATCAGCGCGCCCGTGGGCGATCCCAGACCGCCGATGACGATCATCGCGATAAAGGCAATCGCAAAGTCGAGACCGAATCTTTCCGGAGCAGCGCCGGGCGCGAGGTAGACGTAGAGCGCTCCCGCGAGGCCGGCTATCCCGGAACTGATGGCGAAAGCCTTTATCGTCAGCAACCGCGGATCAGCGCCGAGCGCGGAAGCGCCAAATTCGTGGTCGCGCATCGCCATCGTCGCGAGGCCCTCGCGGCCGCGCAGAATATTGCGCAAGGCGAGATAGACCAGCGCGACGATCGCGAGCAGCAGGAAATACCAGCGTAGCGGCGTGTCGATGGCGAACGGGCCGAGCGCTGGCGGCGAATAGGAATAATCCGCGGCGCCGAACACGCTCAACTTTAGTTGGGGTAGGGCATAGAGCACGACATGATGCAGCGCGAACGTCGACAGCAGCAGGTAAACGCCGCGCGCCTGCAACGCGGGGAGGGCCGCTACGAGGCCGACGAGCGCGCCCGCTAGCGTCGCTGCCGCCAGCGCAACGGGAAACGGCCAACCAAAATGCCCGCCGATCACCGCCGCCGTCATCGCGCCCGTTGCAAACAAAGCCGCGTGCGCGAGCGACACGACGCCCGCCGAGCCGGTGAGAAAGTTGAGCGAAAGCGCGCCGAGCATGAAGACCAGCGTCAGATTGACGGACGCGAGTTCGGGCAGCGCGAGGCCGAACGGGGCGCGCTGCGTAAGCGCGAAGGGGAGCGCGCCAAGAACAGCAATCAGGACCACGACGCCCAAGGCGCGCAAAGTCCTGGCCGGACGCCTTGGTTGAGCGAAGGTGGACAAGATCGTATCGGTCAATTCAGACCCTGCTCCATTCTCGGCCAGCGAACAGACCGCGCGGGCGCAGGATCAGCAACGCCATTAGCGCGAGATAGATGATGAATTCGCCTGCATTCGCCATTCCCAAGGCTGCCGCGAACGGCTGGATCAAGCCGACCAGCAGGCCGCCAATGATCGCGCCGCGCAGGCTGCCGAGGCCTCCGATCGCCGCGGCGGGAATCGCAAGCAGCGCATGATTTGCGAGATCAGTCGAGACGCCCTCCCGCTGTCCCAACACAAGGCCGCCAACGCCTGCGCAGAAGCCGCCAATCCCGAACGCCAGCCGCTGCATCGCGACGACATTGACGCCCGCGTGGCTTGCGGCCGCCTGACCCTCGCTCCCGGAGCGGATCAGCAGGCCGAGCGGTGTGAGACGGAGCAGCAGGGCAACCATAGCGATGCCGATCCAACTCGCGCCCGCTTCCCAAAGCAGCGGTTCCGGGATCGTCACGCCTCGCCATTCGAGCATGGCGCTCGCGAACGGGGTCGCAAATTTGTACGCTCCCGAGCCAAAGACCAATTCCAGGCCGGCGCCAATGACCACCGACAGCGCCACGAGCCCCAAGGTCGCCGCTTGCTGCGAACGGGCGGACAGCGGCCGGTCCATAAGCGCGGGAATGGCGACGCCGATTACCGCCGAAGCGACGATGGCGAGGACAGCAGCGTAGGGGAAAGCGAGGTGAAACGCAGCCGTCGCCGCAATGACGAGGTAGGCGCCGACCGCCACGAGCGCGCCTTGCGCGAAATTAAACCTGTCCGTCGCTCGATAGACGACCGCGAAGCCTAGAGCGATGAGGGCGTAGGCGCTGCCGAGCGCGAGACCGTCAAACAGCGTTTGCAAGGAGAGGCTGGGAATTAACGTAAGCGCCGACATAGTTTAGCGCGACCCTCGCAGGCGAGGCGATTTCGTAGGGCGCATGGTTCCCCCTTGTTTGGGAGTGTATTAGCCGTTTTCCCCGCGTCAATCCAGCGGTGGGACCGACTCGTCACGGGGCGAGCGCAGCGATAGTCGCGGCCGCTACGCCGTTGAACAGCTTGCCGGCGATCTAAGTCGGCAGCAGCCCCTCGATTGCGACGATCTCCGCCGCCGCCGCGGCGCGCATCTTGCGCTCGGCGTCACGGTAGACGCGCACGATGCGCTCCCCCGTCGGCGTCAGCGTGGCGCCGCCGCCCTTGGGACCGCCGGGTTGGGCGCGGACCAGCGCTTCGCCGAACTGCCGGTTCAATTCGTCAACCAGCAGCCACGCGCGGCGATACGACATTTTATGCGCGCGGCCGGCGGCCGAAATCGAGCCGGTCGAGGCTATCGATTCGAGCAGCGCCACTTTGCCCGGACCGAGCCGTCGCCCGGCGTCGAAATCGAAGCGAATGGTGAGGCGCGTGGACATCGGCGCTGATGCAATCATCCCGAGTGAGCGTAATCCCAATAGAGTTCGCGCGCGCGGCGAAACTTTGGTCCAATCGGCAATTCGCGCTGCTCGATCCGGCGAACCGGCGTCACTTTGCCGAAATTGCCGACGATGAAAATTTCGTCCGCATCGGCGAAATCTTCGTAGCTCAGCGTGCATTCGCGCACCCGCTCGCCCTGCGCCGCAAACAGCGCGATCACCCGCTGGCGCGTGACGCCGTTGAGGAACGAGCCATTGGCGACCGGGGTGCGAACCTCGCCGTCCTTGGCGAGGAAAACATTGGCGGTCGCGAGTTCCGCGACATTGCCGAGCATGTCGAACAGCAGGCAATTATCAAAGCCGCGCTTGCGCGCCTCCAGCAAGGCGCGGCCATTGTTGGGATAAAGGCAGCCGGCTTTGGCCTCGATCGGCGCGGTCATCGGCAGCGGCTTGGCGTAGGGCGAGCGTGTGATCGCGGCGCCCTTCGCCGGATCGGGGAGCGGCGTCTCGTAGAGCGAGAAACAGAAGCGGGTCGATTCCGCGTCCGGCGGCACGGTGCCGATGCCCTCCTCGGCCCAGTACATCGGCCGGATATAGAGCTCCGCGCCGGGCTTGAACTTCTTCAGGCCGTCACGCGCGAGTTCGAGCATCGCCTCGACGCTCATCAGCGCCTTGAGCCCCATCACCTCGGCGGAACGGTTCACGCGGGCGCAATGCTTGTTGAGATCGGGGGTCCGGCCATCGAAGGCGCGGGCGCCGTCGAATACGCTGGAGGCAAGCCAGAAGGCGTGGGTGCGCACGCCGACGATCGGCTTGTTGCCCTCAAACCACTCGCCATCGAGAAAAGTGTGGGTCTCGGACCAACTCATCAGCGCCTCGCGTTTCTCCCGGCTTTGGGCATAAACCCGCTGGCCGAGACGACAAAGAAGAATCTCACGGGGCCGCCGCGCCGAAGATCGACCAGCCCATGCGCCGGGCGAGTTTGCCCATGGCGAGCGAACCCAGATGCGAATTGCCGACGGGATCGAGCCCCGGCGACCATACCGCGATCGACGCCTTGCCCGGCACGATCGCCAGAATGCCCCCGCCGACGCCGCTTTTGCCGGGCAAGCCGACGTTATAGGCGAATTCGCCCGAGCCGTCGTAATGGCCGCAGGTCAGCATCAGCGCATTGATCCGGCGCGCGCGTTCGTCGGAGACCACGCGATAGCCGGTCGAAGGATTGCGCCCGCCATGCGCGAGGAACTGTCCCGCCCGCGCCAGTTGCGCGCAGGACATAGCGATCGCGCAATGATGGAAATAGACGCCCAGCACATGGTCGACCGGGCCGTCGAGCACGCCGAACGATTTCATGTAATTGGCGAGCGCCGCGTTGCGAAAGCCGGTTCGCGCTTCAGAAGCCGCAACCGCCTTGTCGATGAATATGGCGGGATCTCCGGCCAGCCCCTGAAGAAAGCGCAGGATTTCGCCCAGCGCTTCCCTGGGCTCACGACCCGACAGCATTTCGTCGGTGACCGCGATCGCGCCCGCGTTGATGAAGGGATTGCGAGGCACGCCGCGCTCGAATTCAAGCTGCACGATCGAGTTGAACCGTGCGCCCGAGGGTTCGCGCCCGACTTTTCGCCAAAGCCCGGCGCCGGAGCGGCCGAGCGCCAGCGTCAGCGTGAACACCTTGGAAATGCTCTGAATCGAGAACGGGACCTCGGCGTCGCCCGCGCTGATCGTACGGCCGTCGGCGTCGATCACGGCGAGGCCGAATTGCTGCGCGTCGACGTTGGCGAGTTCGGGGATGTAATCGGCGACTTTGCCGCGATCGGGCCGCGCCGCCATCTCGGCCGCGATTTCCGCAACGGCATTGTCGAGCCCCATCATGGCGCGGCGGGTCCGTGCGCTTCGCGCACATGCACAACGGCATAGCGGTCGGCGTAGAGCCGGCGCCAGCCGGGCTCCCGGTCCATTGCAGAGACAGCGCCGAGCGACGGTGGGAATATGGTCCAGGCGATGTCGTAGCGCTTCAGCGCCTCCTCGAGCGCGTCGCGGTCGCCGCGCGCGATCGGGGCGTAGCGGTCGAGAAAGTCATCGCCGAACATGTCGGCGCGCCCGTCGATGAAGGGTTTTACGCCTTCAAAGATGAGATAGCCGCCAAACGAATAGCCGTTCAGGTCGGGCTTGGCGCGGATATCTTCAGGCACGGACGCCAGCGCGGCGGCGGGAGAATTCGGCGCATCGCCGCGTTGCAACGGCAGCAAAACGCGGGCGCCGACGATCAGCGCTATCGCAACGGCGAGCGCCATGGCGAGAGACGCGCGCGCGCGCGCGGGCGGGGCGCCGAGCGCGTCGGCGATCGGGCGGGCGAGCAGCATCGGGGCGATCACGGCGAGCAACATCTCATGGCGCGCATGGCCCAGCGACATATGCAAGAGGCCGACCAGAATAAGCGCGCGCATCGGCTGCACGCGCACAGGCCGCACGAGGGCGAGGCCGAGCAGGCCCAGCATCGCGAGTTCGAGCGCATTGGGCCGCGCAAAACTTTCGGGCGCCCATTCGCCGATCTGCGACAGCGCATGCAGGCCGAGCAGCTTGATCGGGAACAGCAGCCCTTCGACGCCGAATGGCGTCAAAAGCGCGGCGGCGACGCTGGTCAGGCCAAACAGACCCCAGTCGCGCACGACAGCGAGACGACGCTCGGCGGGCGCCTCGATCAGCGCCTCCAGCGCGAACGGGGCGATCAGGGCGAGGCCAAAAGCGAAACCGCCGTGCAGATTGGCCCATAGCGCCATGACCGCCGCGAACGACAGCGAAGGCGCCGCCTCCCGCTCCCGCGCCGCGAGCAGCACTGCGACCCAAAACGCAAACAGCGGCAGGGCAAGGATGTGCGGGCGCGCCAGCAGGCTCGGCCCCAGCAAAGCGATCGCGAGGACGGCGAGGATTGCGACCGCGGGACCCGCGAGGTCGCGCACCACGCGAGCCGTGACGACATAAAGCGCCAACGCCGCCGCGGCGCCGGTCAGCAGCGCGACCCCGCCCCATCCCGCCGCCCGAAACGCCAGCGCCATCAACAGTTCCGACAACCATTCATGCGCCGTCCAGGGCGCGCCCGCGAAGGAGAAAGTGAACGGATCGGCGCGCGGAATGGCGCGATGCGCAAGCATCCACTCCCCCGTGGCGACATGCGACCAGGTGTCGCCATCATTGAAGATCGCAGGCGAAAAAGCGCAGAGCGCGAAGATCGCCACCGCGATCAGCCAAGGCGCGGCCTCGTAAGGCAGCGGCGCGGCGCAGCGCGCAGAGGCGGACTCGGCGAGAGGGGAAGCAGCCAGGGTCATGAAGTGCAGCGTCGCACGCGGGGCGATAAAGCTGGGTTAAGACGGGGAACGCCGTGTCGACGAGCGCCCGGCCGTCACCCCAGCTTCACCGTCAAACCCGTCATCCACGACTGATAGGCGGCGTCTGCCAGCAACAGCGCTTTGAGGCCGTCCTCCCCATTCGGGTGCGGCTCGCTTCCCGATTTCACCGCTTGCACGAAAGCGTCGAGTTCGCGGCGATAGGCGCCCTCGTAGCGTTCCAGGAAAAAGTTCAGCGCCTTGTCGCTGGTGTAGCCGTGCGCGCCGGCGAATTCGACGGTGGATTCGCGCACGTTACCCGCGCTCACCATGCCTAGCGACCCATGCGCCTCTAGCCGCTGGTCGTAGCCGTAGGTGGCGCGGCGCGAGTTTGAAATCTGGCAAACCTTGCCGGATTTGGTCTCCATGATGACGACCGCCGTATCGATGTCGCCGGCTCCGCCGATCGCTTTGTCGACCAGCGACGAGCCCATTGCGGAGACAGCGATCGGCTCTTCGCCGAGGACAAAACGCGCCATGTCGAAATCGTGGATCATCATATCGCGGAATAGCCCGCCCGAGCGCTCGATATAGGCGATCGGCGGCGGTCCGGGATCGCGCGAGGTGATGGCGACAAGTTCGAGATCGCCGATCGCGCCCTCGGCGATGCGCTGGCGCAGCGAGGCGAAATGGGAGTCGAAGCGGCGGTTGAAACCGATCATCAGTATGGCTTTTTCGACCTGCACGACGTCGAGGCAGGCGCGCACGCGGGCCGCGGAAAGATCGATCGGCTTCTCGCAGAAGATCGCCTTTTTTGCTTTGGCGGAACGCTCGATCAGATCGGCGTGCGTATCGGTGGGCGAACAGATGGCGACCGCGTCGATCTCGCTGGACGACAGGATTTCTTCGACCGAGCCGACCTTGGCGCCGGTGGCGCGCGCCAGCGATTCGGCGGCGCTGGCGTCGGCGTCGGCGATGATCGCGACCGAACAGTCGCCGCGCCGGGCTATATTGCCCGCGTGAATCTTGCCGATGCGCCCCGCGCCAATAACGCCAAATTTCATAATTGCCTCCCCGGTGGACGCGCTATCGCCATGCGTCAGTGGCAAAGAAAATACACGGCTGCGCACGACTCGCCAAAAAAGAATACACGTTCCATGTTGACTTGGTAATAGAATTTTTGTTTCATTTGCCAACGAGTTCGTAAGCGACCGCCGGCGCCCGAGAAGCGTTAAGGTCGGGAAACGCCACCCAAGCCCAAAGGAGAGCAGGCCATGAAAACCGTGCGTGCGACCGCCGCGCAAGCGATGGTTCGCTTTCTCAGCCTGCAGCGGATCGAGATCGACGGTCGCGAACAGCGGCTGTTCGAAGGCGTATTCGCGATTTTCGGCCACGGCAACGTCGCGGGGTTAGGCGAGGCGCTCTACGCCGAGCGTGAAAACCTGCCGACCTATCGGGCGCATAACGAGCAGGCGATGGCGCATGCGGCGATCGCCTTCGCCAAGGCGTCGCGTCGCCGCCGCATGATGGCCTGCACCACTTCGATTGGGCCTGGGGCCACCAATATGGTGACCGCCGCCGCGCTCGCGCACGTCAACCGTCTGCCGGTGCTGTTGATTCCGGGCGACGTATTCGCCAGTCGCCGGCCCGATCCGGTGTTGCAGCAGGTGGAGGATTTCGGCGACGGGGTGGTCAGCGCCAATGATTGCTTCCGCCCGGTGTCACGCTACTTCGACCGGATCACGCGGCCCGAGCAGATCATGCCGGCGCTCACGCGCGCGCTCGCCGTGCTGACCGATCCGGCCGAATGCGGTCCCGTCACGCTCGCCTTTTGCCAGGATGTGCAGACCGAAGCGTTCGACTATCCCGAGAGCTTCTTCACCCCCAAAGTGCATCGTATCCGACGCGCCGCGCCTGACCGCTACGAGGTGGCGGAGGCCGCCGCGTTGATTGCGGACGCACAGGCGCCGCTGGTCGTCTGCGGCGGCGGCGTGCTGTATTCCGACGCCGAGCGCGAACTGTTGGACTTTTGCGTCCGGCGCGGCATTCCGATTGCGGAGACGCAAGCGGGCAAATCGGCCATCCCTGTCGAGCATGCCTTGTCGATGGGCGCGATCGGCGTCACCGGAACGGGCGCCGCCAACCAACTCGCGGCCAAGGCGGACGTGATCATCGGCGTCGGCACGCGGTTTGCCGATTTCACCACCGGCTCGTGGTCGCTGTTCGCCAATCCCGACCGCCGTTTCATCGGCGTCAACGTGCAGCCGTTCGATGCATTGAAGCATCGCGGCGTGGCGGTGGTTGGTGACGCGAAGGCGGCGCTCGCAGCGCTCGACGAGGAGCTGAGAGGCTACAAGGCGCCGGCGTCGTGGATCGAGGCGGCTACGCGCGCCAAGGCGGAATGGGAAACCATTGCGGCGCGCTATGTCGCGCCAACCAACGCGAAACTACCAAGCGATGCGGAGGTGCTCGGCGCTCTGATGCGCGCGGGCGCTGCAAGCGATATCGTGGTGTGTGCGGCCGGCGGCTTGCCTGGCGAATTGCACAAGCTGTGGCGCGCGGGAGCGCCGCTAGGTTATCACGTTGAATACGGCTATTCCTGCATGGGCTATGAGATCGCGGCGGGCCTCGGCGTCAAGATGGCCCACCCCGATCGAGAGGTCATCGTCGTGCTCGGCGACGGCTCTTATCTCATGATGAACTCGGAAATCGCCACCGCCGTCATGCTCGGCCTCAAGCTGACGATCGTCATCAACGACAACCGCGGCTTTGCCTGCATCAACCGGGTGCAGCAGGCGACCGGCGGCGCGCCGTTCAACAATCTTTTCCGCGACGCGCGCCAGATGCGAATGCCCGAGGTTGATTTCGTCGCTCACGCCCGCTCGCTGGGCGCCGAGGCGGTCAAGGTCGCCTCGATCGCCGAGCTGGAAGCCGCGTTCACCGCCGCGCGGGCGGCCCACACCGTCCAGGCGATCGTGATTGAAACTGATCCTATGTTGTCGACCGATGCTGGCGGCCATTGGTGGGACGTCGCGACGCCTGAGGCGTCGGATCGCGCCGAGGTCGCCGCCGCCCGCCAGACCTACGTTGAAGCGCGCAAAAATCAGCGCCTGGGAGATTGAGATGAGCATTCGCATCGCCGCCAACCCGATTGGTTGGAGCAACGACGACCTGCAGCATATCGGCGGCGACACGCCGCTAGAGACCTGCCTTGCGGAGGCGCGTGAGGCCGGCGTCGTGGGCATGGAAAAGGGCCACAAGATGCCCAACGATGGCGCGGCCCTAAAGGGAAAGCTCGCCGAATTCGGCCTCGTCTTCGTCGGCGGTTGGTACTCGACCGAGCTGCTGCGCCGTTCGGTGAAAGAAGAGATGGAAGCCGCCAAGGCGCATATCGCAATGACCAAGGGCAGCGGCGCCAATGTGGTGATCGTCGCCGAGACCTCGAACGCCATCCACGGCGATCGCGCAATGCCGCTGTCGCAGCGGCCACGGCTGACCCGGAGCGAGTGGGTCACTTTCGGCGCCGCCATGACCGAGTTCGCGCAGCGGCTCGCCGACGAGGGGCTCAAGGCCTGCTACCACCATCACATGGGCACCGTGGTTCAGTCCGAGCGCGACATCGACAGCTTCATGGCGCACACGCGCGAGCCCATGCACCTGTTGCTCGATACCGGCCACGCCCGTTGGGGCGGCTCGGACCCTGCGGCGCTCGCGCGCGCGTATCGCCAACGGATCGGCCACGTCCATTGCAAAGACGTGCGTGAGGCAACCATGCGCCAGTCAAACGCGGGCGACTGGAGCTTTCTCGACTCAATCCTGGGGATTGGCGCCGACCTCGGCGTCTACACCGTGCCGGGCGACGGCATGATCGACTACGCCGCCGTCTTCCGCGCGCTGAAAGGCTATTCAGGCTGGGTCGTGCTGGAAGCCGAACAGGACCCTGAGAAGGCGCCCTCGCTGGCCTACGCGAAGAAGGGGATCGCGCATCTGAAGGCGAAGCTGGCGGAGGCGGGGTTGGGGTGAGGAGTTGGCGAACTTCGCCCCTCGCGTGAGACACGCCTGAAGCAGCGACAGTTCAGCTTCAGGGTTTAGGAGCCCCTCACTCCGCCAACTTTGCTCCCTGTGTCTCCGGCAAAGCCAGCATCGCCCCGATCGTGATGAGGCTCGTGACAATGACATACCAGGCCGGCGAGGTGGGATTGCCGGTGGTGTGGATCAGCCAGGTGATTACGAATTGCGTCGAGCCGCCGAAAATCGATACGCCTAGCCCATAGGCGATTGAAATGCCGGTCGCGCGCAGCCGCTTGGGCAATAACTCGGGGACCATCACGAGCGCGGCGGCGCTGCTCATCATCGTAAGGCCGCTGACGGCGGCGGTGGCGATGTAGAGGGTCGTGGCGCTGGGTTCTCGCGACAGCCAGAAAAATAGCGGCCAGATGATGATGGCGAGCAGCACCCGGGGAAAGAAAAGCGTCGCGCGGCGCCCAAAGCGATCCGAGCACCAACCGCCCAGCAGCGCAAAGACGATGATCGACAGGCCGCTGACCACCGTTGCGCCTAACGCGATGTTAGGCGGCAAGTTGAGCGTCTTGATTGCAAAGGTCGTCATGTAATTGCCGACGTAAGTGGCGACCGTCCCGCCCAGGATCAGCAGCACGCCAAGGACGATGATCCGCCAATAGTTGCGCAGGCCGCTGTCGCTGGGCGCTCGTGGCGCGCCTTGTTCCAGCGTTTCCGGCATCGCGCGGCGCAGATAGAAGGCGAGCGGGACGATCGCCAGGCAGATCACGAAAGGGACGCGCCATCCCCAGGCCGCGAGCGTGGGCTGGCCGAGCGGGGTTAGCGCCACGCCGACGGCTCCCGCTACCGTAACGGCGATACCCTGGCTCGCGAGTTGCCAACTCATGTAGAGGCCGCGCGAGCGGGACGGCGCCGATTCGACCAGGAACGCGCTCGCGGGACCGATTTCGCCGCCTAATGCGAAGCCCTGAATAATTCGGCAGGTGACGACGATGATTGGCGCCGCGATCCCGATCGTTGCGAAGGAGGGGGTCAGCGCAAGACCCATCGTGCCGATCGTCACCAATCCGATCGTCAGGATCATCGCGGCGCGCCGGCCGGCGCGGTCGGCGTAGGCGCCGATGATCAGCCCGCCCAGCGGACGAAACAGGAAGCCGACCCAGAACACCGCGAGCGTGCTGAGCAGGCTGGTATATTCTGAGCCGGTCGGAAAAAAGGCCTGCGCAATATAGACCGCGAAGAAGGAATAACAGAGAAAATCGTAGAATTCCATCGCGTTGCCGGCCACCGTGGCGGCGACCACGCTGATCGGAACGCGCTTTGCCTCTGCCTCGGCATAGCCCGGGGATATCGCGCTCATAGTTTGCAGTCTCCGGTGGCCGGGATCAGAGGAGCAGGGATTAGAGAGGCAGAGATCAGAGAGGCAGGGCGCGCGCGGCGAGTTCAGCCCAGAAGGAGACGCCGTGCGGGAGTACGGCATCATCGAAATCATAGCCCGCGGTGTGCAACGGCGCGCTGTCGCCGTTGCCGATGAACACGTAAGCGCCAGGCACGCGGCGGAGCAAAAAGGAGAAATCCTCCGAACCCATGCTCGGCTTGTAGTCGTCGCGCACATTGTCGGCGCCGGCCACGGCGCGCATGGCTTCGAGCGCGATGTCCGTCTCCTTGGGGTGGTTGACCGTGGTGGGGTAGGGGATGCCCGCGCGCTGGACCATGTCCACGCTGACGCCCATGGCTTCGCCGACGTGGGTGCAGATGTGTCGCAGTTCGCGCTCGATCGTCTCGGCGACAGCATCGGAAAAGGTGCGAATGGTCAGGCGCATCTCGACCGTGTCGGAGATTACGTTGAAGGCCTCGCCGCCGTGGATCGCCGTGATCGACAACACCGCGGGCTCGAGCGGATCGATCCGGCGCGATACGATCGTCTGTGCGCTGGTCACGATCTGCGCCGCGGCGACGATCGGATCATGCGTCATATTGGGCTGCGCCGCATGGCCGCCGCGGCCCCGCACGATCAGCGTAAAGGCGTTGGCCGACGCCATCGCGGGGCCGCGCACGACGCCAAAAGAGCCGACCGGCAAGTTCGGCCAATTGTGCAAGGCGTAGACGCCCTTGACGGGATAGCGCTCAAGCAGGCCGTCGTCGATCATCGCCTGAGCGCCCGCGCCGCCCTCTTCCGCCGGCTGAAAGCAGAACACCAGCGTGCCCTCGAAATCGCGCGTCTCCGCGAGATGGCGGGCGCCGCCGAGCAGGATGGTGGTGTGTCCGTCGTGACCGCAGGCGTGCATCACGCCGGGCGTTGTCGAGGGATATTGCGTTGTTCCCGCCTCGTGGATCGGCAGCGCGTCCATGTCCGCGCGAAACAGCACCCGCTGGTCCACGCTGGTCGCCGGGCCGCTCTTGCCATGCAACAGGCCGACGACGCCGGTCTTGCCTAACCCCTCCACCACTTCGTCGAAGCCGAAGCTGCGCAGAAGTTCAGCCACGCGGGCGCTGGTGCGCGGCAGGTCGTACATGAGTTCTGGATGGCTATGAAAGTCGCGGCGCCATTCGGTCAATTCGCCCGTCATTGCGACGATGGAGTTCTTCAGCGGGGCGTTCATGCGGATCTCCGGGAGGTTGGATGAGGAAGACTGGGATCGGGGAAACAAGGCGTTAAGTCGGCGAGCCAATATGCGGTGTCGTCTTCGAGCGCCGTGCGCGCGGCCGTGATGTCGTCAGCCGCCATTGCAGTCCAGAACCGACGCAGCGCCCCCGTAATCCACGTCACGCGCTCGCCCTCGTCGGCGACATCGACCACGACCGACACAATGTAGAACTTGCGATAGAGAACAGTCATTAATTCCGCGAGAAAGCGATTATGCAAGCGCCGCAGCACGCGACAGCGGAACCGGAACAGCGTCTCGGTGAAAGCCACGCGGTCGTTCGCGTCGAGGCGCTCGATCTCACCCAGAAATTCGCGCCGCGCGGGAATGTCGATGCTTTCGGCTAAATCGGCGATGAAGGCGGCCTCCAGCCAGTTCTTCGCCTCATAGATGTCGCGGATTTCGTGGGGCTTGAAGTCGGCGACATAGAAGCCCTGATTGGGGCGGCTGACCAGAAATCCCTGCCCCTCCAACTCTCGCGCGGCTTCGCGGATCGGACCGCGGCTGACGCCCAGCGAGGCGGCGAGCTGCGCCTCGTTTAGTCTCGCGCCCGGCTTCAGTTCGCCGCGTGCGATCAGACGCATTAAACGATCGCGAACTGCTTCCGAGAGCGACGTTAGGGGAAGTTTTTCCAGAACGTCGGGCGTCATGCCGGCTCCTCGCTTGCTTTATGCCAAGCAGCACTTACGCTGTCAACTGTCAACTGTTGACAGTTAACAGTTTCTTGGATAGCTTGCTTTCGGCGGATAAGCTCGCCGCGCTCCGCGCCGCCGTGGCTTGCGAAATAGGAGATCGCCATGGTTATGCCGCCTGGGCCGATGAGTCTCGTGCCGTTCGTGAGCGTCGAGGACATGATGCGGCTGGTCGCTGCAACCGGGGTCGAGCGGTTTCTGGTTGAACTCGCCGGCTATATCGAGGCCGATTTTCGCCGCTGGGAGACGTTCGACAAAAAGTCTCG
>JAYTRP010000117.1:0-6672 GCA_043746145.1 Hyphomicrobiales bacterium
TGGCAATTTCGCTGACGTTTTTAAACACGTCTTTCTCGCACGCGCGCTTACTTTGCTGATGCGCAAGGATGCTGCGTTGCGCTTCATCGACACGCACGCTGGGGCGGGGCGATACGATCTTGGCGACGATGCCGGCCGTCGCTCCCCGGAATGGCGCGACGGTGTCGCGCGACTGCTCAAGGCGAAGCCGCCCGAACCCATCGCCGCCCTGCTCGAACCCTATTTGAGCACGATTGGCGCCTTTGACGAAGCCGACGGTCGACCCCTGTCCTATCCCGGTTCGCCGGGAATTGCGCAAACGCTGCTGCGCGCCCAAGACCGTCTCGCGCTTTGCGAAGCGCACCCACGCGAGCGCGACCGGCTCAGCGAAGCGATGGGTCGCGACCGGCGCCTGCTTATTGCTGGCATGGACGGCTATGCCGCACTCAACGCTTATCTTCCCCCTCTAGAGCGGCGGGGTTTGGTGCTGATCGACCCGTCGTACGAGGAGCCCAACGAAGCGGCGCTGGTCGAAGCCGCGCTCGCCAAAGCAATCACAAAGTGGCCACGGGGGATTTACCTGCACTGGCGTCCAATCAAGGACCCGCTCGACGACGCCCGCTTCCTGAATGGGATGCGCGCGTTGCGTGTACCCGACATGCTGAGGCTCGAGATCGACGTTGGCGTGGTTGCGCCCGGCGCTCACTCGCCCAATCCCTTGAGCCGCGTGGGCCTCCTGTTCGTCAATCCGCCGTTCGGCCTTTACGACGAAGCGCTTATTCTGGCGCCCTATTTGACGAAACTATTGACCCGCGCCGGCCAGGGCTCTTTCGTCGTCAGTTGGCTCACCGCGCCGACCTGACGAAATCCCACCTAATAAATTGGTTCTTGGCGGAACCTGCCTGGATGGTTTAGGCATGAACGTTAGGGAGAAAACCATGTCATTGCCGAAGGCGTTTCAGGGTAAATTACGTCTGCCGGTAATTGGCGCGCCGCTATTCATCATCTCGCATCCCGCGCTGGTGATCGCGCAATGCAAGGCGGGCATAGTCGGCTCGTTTCCGTCGCTCAACGCCCGCCCGGCGAGCCAACTTGACGAATGGCTGCACGAGATCACGGAGGCGCTCGCCGCGCACGACCGCGCTCATCCCGAAAGCCCGGCAGCGCCGTTCGCCGTCAACCAGATCGTACACAAGTCCAACGACCGGCTGCAGCACGACCTCGAAGTGACCGTCAAATGGAAGGCCCCCATCGTCATCACCTCGCTTGGCGCGCGCGAGGACGTCAACGTGGCGGTCCACAGTTATGGCGGCGTGGTGATGCACGACGTCACCAATTTGCGCTTTGCCCGCAAGGCGATAGAGAAGGGCGCGGACGGTCTAATCGCGGTGGCGGCCGGCGCTGGCGGCCACGCAGGCGCGATTTCGCCATTTGCGCTGATTCAAGAAATTCGCGAATGGTTTGATGGCCCCCTCGCCCTTTCGGGCGCCATTGCGACCGGCGGCGCCATTCTCGCGGCCCAGGCGATCGGCGCCGATTTCGCCTACATTGGCTCGCCCTTTATTGCGACGGAGGAGGCGCGCGCCGCTCCAGAGTACAAGCAGGCGATCGTCGAGGGGAAGGCCGAGGACATCGTCGGCTCCGACCTGTTCACCGGCGTGTTTGGCAATTACCTGCGCCCCTCCGTTGCGCGCGCCGGGTTCGACCCCGACAATCTGCCAAAGGGCGAAGCTAAGACAATGGATTTCGAAACCGCGGGCGGCGGCAAGCCCAAAGCTTGGCGAGATATCTGGGGTTCCGGTCAGGGCATCGGCGCCGTCAAGGGCGTAACGCCAGTCGCTGAGTTGGTCGGCCGGCTAACGCGCGAATACGAGGCGGCAAAGACGCGGTTGCGTTAGATCGCGCTGAACGACTAATAATCCTGCTCGCTACGCCGAGGCAGGCCCCTCCAGCGACTCCGCGATCTCGTTGGCTACACGCGTCCAAGAATACAGCGCCGCGGTCTGCTCGAATCCTGCCCGCCCCATCCGCTCTCGCTCGTCCGGGTCGCCCGCCAATCGTTCCATGGCGGCGACAAGCGCGGCGTCCGAGCCGACAAGCAGCGAATCCTCTCCGTCGCGAGCCAATGCGCGGAAAGCGTAGCAATCGGCGTTGGCGATCACCGGCCTATGGAACAACCAGGCTTCGCAAAGTACGAGGCCGAAACTTTCGCTCGCACTCATGTTGATGAGGGCGAGACAACCGCTTAGCGCGCCGCGAACGATTTCACGCGGTTGCCGCCCGAGGTAGGTGACCCCGGCGCCCACGACAGAGCGTTCGTCGTCATCGGGTCCGATCAGGACCAGATCGACGTCGGGTCGCCCTCTCCGTAAAACCTGATGGGCGTCGATCACACGCTGATAATTTTTCGAGCTGGTTTTGCGCCCTAATATTAGAAAATAAGGCTTGGCTGACCTGCGCAGCGCGCGAAAGCGTCGCGGGGCGTCTTGGTCGGCAGCCTCGTCGAGGCGCACGCCCCCGCCCGGGACAATCGCGACTTTTTCGCGCGATGCGATGCGGTCGGCCAGAAAATCGGAGAACAACAACGTACTGTCGGCTTGATCAAAGGCGCGGTAGTAATTCCGCCAGTGGTAAAAACGATCGTCGCCATGAAAATGCGGCAGCGTGACCACGCGGGGGCGGAGCGGCAAGCGCGACAAGGTCTCCACCGTGCGTGGAATCACGTCAAATGGAATCCCCTGCACCAATACGACATCGTAGTTCGCGGCATGACTCGCGAGCCAGCTTTGCATTGCTGGCGAATGGGGCCCCCGCGCCGCAGCGAACGCGGCGTCAGTCTCCGGCGAGCGATGGCGAGCGACGTGAACCAGCGAATCCACCCATTCCTCAAGCTGCGCGCGGCTCCAAATCTCATCGAGCAGCATGCCAAGATTTGCAGTAATCGGGACCAGTGGGCCCGGGTCCGACCTCTTGTCCTGGCGGGGCGCCAGCGGCTCGCAGAGTGCAGACGCCATCTCGAGCAGAACCCCAAGAGGGCGCACGTCGTCGGGCGCGGTGAACTGGTCGACGGCGCCGCTGATCCAGAGCAAGCCCTCGGAGACGCCTCCGGGCAGCCCAAAATGCAGTTCGAACGCCCCTGAGATTTCCGCCTCGGCGCGCCCGAGTTGGCGTGAAGCAAGCCCGGGTTCGCCTTGAGTAAAAGCAAGCCGCAGCGTCGTCGGACGCGGCGCGAACCCTTTCAAGACCAGAACGCGCGACGCAGACGGGGCGAGCAAAATGAAAGCTGGGGCCGTCCAGCGCTGCTTTAGTCCATCGTCCACTTCCGGCGGAAAGAAGCCGGCCAGCAAATACAGACCTTGCGTAAGAGCGAGCCGCCCTGCGAGCGGCGCCATTAAAGCGAGTTCCTCACGCGCCCAGTCGCGAGCAATCTGACGACTGTGCGCCATTAAAGTTGCGTCGTCGGGTTCTTCGGCATGAAAATATCGTGTGGCGTCAAATAGTTCGCTGATCCGCCCTACTGCACCCGGTCCAGGCGTAACCCGGCAGCCAAAGTGCATACGATTGCCAATTTCCTCGACGTCGATCGCCGCCAAATCGATGCGCTGGAAGCGCGGACGCAGTCGCTCGAGCACGGCGATCAGATATTCCTCAGCCCCGCCGAGCGCCGGTTCGGTGTAACGATACGTCACCACTAACATTCGTCTTGTGGAGGCCAGCGGAGGCACGGCGAGTGCAGTCAGGCGTTCACGATAAGCGGCGCTAGCTCGCGGCCAGGCGAGTTCGTCGACTGCAAAGCGGCGCGCGCGTTGGCCAAACGCCTTCAATTCGGCGCGATTGCGCAGAAGCATAGTAAACGCTGCGGGGAAATCCGCGAGTTGGACTACTCGCCCCAATCCTTGCTCAGCAACGGGAAAGCCGCGCGCGCCTTCAGGCGTACTGAGCGTCGGCAGGCCATGCGCGAAATAGTCGGGCAGCTTAAGGCTGGATCCCCCTCCCGACGCCAGCGGATTGAGGGCGAGGTCCCAATCACGAAGCAGTTCAGACTTGACCACCTCCGTCACTCTGCCGTGGATGACAACGTTCGCTGGCCGCTCAGCAAAAGCGTCGCAGACTGTGCCGATGAACTCGAATCCCACCTCGGGAAATTGAGGCGCCAAGACTCTGATTATATAAACCGCCGCCTCGACGTTTGGGGGATGACCCGAACCCAGAAAGCCCACTCGGGGGTAACGACTGCCGCGGGCGCGCTTGGGCGCGCGGAGATCAGGCAGATCGCAACCGTTCGGCGCGACGACGACCTCGGCGCCCCCGCCGTAAAAACGATGGGCGTCGGCGTCAGTGCAGGCAACGACAAGATCCGCACGCGCGAGAAGTTCGTTCTCGAGCTTTTCGACCAAGCGCGTAATCGCGTCGCAGAGCGGCTCGTCGCGCCACATCTCGCGCTTGTATTCAGCCTCGACATTGTGAGCGCTGTAGATAATCGGCAGATCCGGGCGTTGCGTTTGGATCGTGTCAAGCACGGGCGCCATATAAGGATGTTCGAACACGACCACGCTGGCGCGTGCGGCTAAGCGAGCCGCCACATCTCCCAAAACGCGATTCGAGCCCGCGAATAGGGCAGCAACCGCATCGTCTGCGGAAAGCGCACGGCCAGCGCTCACCGCGGCCTCAAAAGTGCGCTGATTCTTCGCCTTTTTGATTGTCACAACGAGAAAACCGGGCGCGAGCAGCGTCGCCGTAAACGCGTCACCGAAGGTGACGAGAGCGACGTCACGACCGAGATGGCTTAGCAGGCCGCGAATCCGGGCAGCGCCGCCTGAGCGCAAGCCGCCGATCGTATAATCGTTGAAGGCGAGCACGAGAGGCTTCGCAGGCTCCGAATTCGGCTTAACATGCAGCGCAGCGGCAAGCTCGTCGGCAATCCCGCGCCAGCAATAGCGCGCGTTAACAAGATCCCGCCCTGCCGTCGCCATCGCTTGGCGGCGCGGCGCATCGGCGATCAGGGCGCGGATCGTTGAAGCCATCGACTCGCGCGTGGTGATCGCCGCGTGGGTTCCCGGGATGATATCCAGACCGCGTGCGCCCTCGGGCGTCGCGACCAGTGGCAATGCGGCCGCCATCGCCTCCAGCGACTTCAGGCTTGTTCCCGAGCCGAGGACCACCGGGTTAATGAACAGGTCTGCATCGGCAAGCAGCGCAAGCTTCCGCTCGGGGTTGAAAGCGCCGATTAGCGTCACATTCAAGGGCGCAGCGTCGGAGGCAAGCGCCCTGCAGACCCCGCCTGCGATCACAAAGTCGAATTCAGGCAATCCTTCCGCGACCGTAAGGAGAAACTGCGCCGCATCCACATTGGGCGGATGCCTAGACCCGAGGAACAGCAATTTTGGCCGACGATCCGCAGCCTCGGGCTCGGACCAGCGTAGTTCATCGATAGGCTCGTACTCGCGCTCGTCAATCCCATTCGGACAAATCGCCAACTGTCCAGGATTCGCGCCATAGAGAAGGCGGAAAATCTCGCAATCGGTCGTACTCGCAGCGTAGACACGGCGCGCGCGCGCGACGAGATTACCTTCGAGCCGCAGAAGCTTCAGAAAGCCCGACTCCGCGCCGGCGCCCGAAATGATTGATGAGAATAGGCTCGCTTCGACGTTATGCGAGTTGTAGATCTCCGGCGCTGGACAGCCGTCGTCGAAGATCGGCTCGGAGAACGGGAAATCGTGGATCACCACGTCCACATCGCGCGCTAGCCGGCGAGCCTCGCGTCTCAACGGGCAGTCGGGGTCGGCGACCGCCAGAGCGAAGGCGAGGCCCGCGAGGTCGCCGGACATGCCGGCCCGCTTAAGCGTGGCATAGGCTTTGCGCCAGTGCTCGTCTTTGGGAAATCTGAGTTCGACGAAGCCTTCGCCGTGCGTGATACGCTCGATACGCGCCCCGAAATGTGTCGAGGTCAACAACATGATGTCGTAGTGGCGTGACAATTCGCGATAGAGCGAGCCAAGCCGCATTTCGCCGCCGCTGGACGGAGGCACAAAGGCGGGAAAGAACGCAATGACGAGAGCCTGCGCCCGTTTCGGCATTCTCAAGTCCGAATGCGTAGGCGGGGGAAATTTCGCTCGATGCCGCCGTCCGGCGCCACCGCGTCAGCCAAGACGCTTGGAGCCGCGACGACGAGAAAGCGTCCGAACGCATCCGCGTCGTCTGCAAGCATCAGGGTGCGGACAAGGTCTCGCCGTAGCAACTTTCGCTGGCCAAGCCGCGCCGCGATTTCCGTGATTTCGTTAGGTGAAGCAGCGCGTCCGAGAAAACACCGGCAGCACGCGCCGATGAAAGCGGGATTGTCCGCTTCGCGCAGTCGAAGCTTCCAGGCAAACACACCAGGACTCGCGTCGATTTCTTCGAATATGCACCAGGATTCCGGCTCCGCAGCGTCTTGGAGTCCGAACAGGAACCCATTGGTCAAGCTTTGTGCGTCGCGCCCATCGATGTCCAGAATGCGGTCGTCCCCGGCAAGGGAAGACTTCGCGCGATTCCGCCCAGCCGCCTCGTGGCCAATCGCTTCGAGTAATTCGTATGCCGATTCCGCGACCAGACGCTCAAAACTGTGCGACGTCGCGTTCGGCCTTTTCAAACAATCTGCCCCGTAGCCCGACCCCAAGAACCCGTAGCACGGTAAGCGCTTTATTTGAAGGGAAC
>JAYTRP010000118.1:0-2082 GCA_043746145.1 Hyphomicrobiales bacterium
GAGATAACTGATAAAAGCATCTTCGAGGGTTGCGGCCCCTCGCGCCTCGATAAGCGAGGCCGGTGTGCCGGTGGCTAACACGCGCCCCGCGTTCATCAGGGAGATGCGGTCGCAGCGCGCGGCCTCGTTCATGAAGTGGGTCGAGACGAATATAGTCACGCCCTGCCTGCGCGAAAGATCAATCAAGGCTTCCCAAAATCGGTCGCGTGCAAGCGGATCGACGCCCGATGTCGGTTCGTCCAAGATCAGGATTTCGGGCTCGTGGACGATAGCGACGGCCAGCGAAAGTCGCTGGCGAATGCCGAGCGGCAGATCGGAGGTTTGCTGATCGAGATAGTCCTTGAGCCCGAACCATGCGACCAACTCGGCAATGCGGGCCTTCGCCTTGTCGGCCGGCAAATGGTAAAGGTGCGCATGAAGTTCGAGATTTTGGCGGACCGTCAGTTCGGAATAGAGCGAGAACGATTGCGACATGTAGCCGACGCGAAAGCGCGAACTCATGTCGCCCGCTTTTAGCGGCTTGCCAAACAGCAGAGCCTCGCCTTCGCTTGGTGGCAATAGGCCGGTCAGCATCTTCATAGTCGTTGTTTTGCCGGAGCCGTTGGAGCCGAGAAAACCGAAGATTTCTCCCCGCTCGATGTTGAAGCTCACGCGATCGACCGCCGTGAAGTCCTCAAAGCGGCAAGTCAGATCCCGCGCAACGATGACAGGCTCGCCCTCGACAACGGGGCGCGGAGGGATTTTCAGCGCTTTGTGGTCGCCGCGCTCTTCCAGGGGTAGCAGCGCAATGAACGCCTCTTCCAGCGTTGCGCCGCCGGTTTTAGCCTTTAGCGAAGCCGGGGAGCCGGTCGCGAGCACCTTGCCGGCATTTATCGCCGCCAACCAGTCGAACTGTTCGGCCTCCTCCATATAGGCGGTCGCGACCATCACGCTCATGCCGGGCTTGCGCGCGCGCATCCGCTCGATCAATTCCCAGAATTGCCGGCGTGAGAGCGGATCGACGCCGGTGGTCGGCTCGTCCAGGATCAGGAGATCGGGATCGTGGATCAGACAACAACAGAGCCCAAGTTTTTGTCGCATGCCGCCGGAAAGCTTTTTGGTCAGGCGATCGGAAAAGGGCGCCAGCTCCGTGCTTTCGAGTAGTTCGGCGATTCGCTGGTCCCGCTCGAAACGGGATTGCCCAAACAGGCGACCAAAGAACTCGATGTTCTCGCGAACGCTCAGGTCCGCGTATAGGTTCTTGCCGAGACCCTGCGGCATGTATGCAATGCGAGGGCACACCACGGCGCGATGCGCAGCGTCCCCCATGTCGCCGCCCAGAACGATTAGGCTTCCGGACTGGAGCTGGCGCGCGCCGGCGACGAGGCTCAGCAGCGTCGACTTCCCGACGCCGTCGGGTCCGATAATCCCCGCCATTCCGCCCGCGGGAACTTCGATTGTGACGTCGTCGAGCGCGACCACGCGGCCATAACGCTGCGTGAGGCCCGAGATCCGCGCAACCGAGGATTTACGCTCGATCACTTCGGGCTTGATCCTTGCAGACTGAGCGGCCAGTCTACGGCGGAATCGGACCTGACATAGGCGACGCCGGGCAGCCCACTTCTCACCAAGGCTGCGCGAGCGCGCAACCGCTCGGGATCGATCTTCACCCGAACGCGAAACATCAGCTTGTCGCGCTCATCTTTTGTCTCCACCGTCTTGGGCGTGAACTGCGCTTGCGCTGCGACAAACGCGACCTTTGCGGGGATCGCAACATTGGGCACGGCGTCGAGGGTAATGCGCGCGTCGGCGCCGATCTTGACTTTGCCGGCTTCGTTGGTTGGAAGGTAGATGTCCATGTAGACATAGGCAATGTCGAGCATGGTGAAGGCGCGGCCGCCCGCAGGCAGCACCTCGCCGATATTTGCGATCCGGTACTGGATGCGTCCCCCGCGCGGAGCAACAAGGGTATTGTCGGCAATATTGACCTCGTAGAGTTCGGCGTCGTGGATTGCAGCGTCAATCGCTAGGCCGGCCTCGCCGACGCGAAACTTCGAGGCGCTGAGCGCAGCGGTCGCGCTATTTAAAGCCTGTAGACGCTGG
>JAYTRP010000119.1:0-6660 GCA_043746145.1 Hyphomicrobiales bacterium
CCCATCAGGAAGCAAAAACGTTACCCTCCGCTTGAACTGACCGTGATCCACGCGACTGAAATAAATCAGCCCTAGGGCCGAAAGCCAATCGTCTGGAAGTAGCTGACGGACTTCGACGTGCAAAGCTTCGAGCAAACCGTCGAAAAGATCCAATATTACGCTATGCGTTGGAAGATTGAGGTCTTTCACAAAATCTTGAAGTCAGGCTGCCGCGCCGAAGACGCCCAATTGCGCACTGCGGATCGATTGGTGAACTTGGTGGCCACGTTCTGCGTTGTCAGCTGGTGGGTCTTACTGTTGACTATGATGGCCCGCGCGGCCCCTGACGCCCCACGAACAGTCGCTTTGACGCCCTCTGAGATCTCGCTCCTTGACCGACTCGTAAGCAATTCAGGCAACCGAAGCGCAAAACCAGATACTCTCCAACTTTACCTGACAAAGCACGCCCGCCTGGGCGGCTAATTAGCCAGGGCATCCGACCCTCCACCCGGGAACACTGTAGTCTGGCGCGGCTTACGCCGATTTGCCGACAGTCAGCTCGGTGCAGAAATAACCGGCAAATTAAGATGTGGGTAATCGCAGGCTTCACCGGAGGATTACCTTGCAATGGAGGCAAGCGGAAGAGACGACGCATTTTCGATGTAAAAGACGCTAATTTAGCCACGGCACAGTGATGACGGCCCTACAAGCGCGCCTGCCCATGCCCGTCATCCTGAACGCCGCGAGCAGGGCAAAAGCCCGGGCCAGGTGAGCGAGCGCGAATCCTGCCTCGCGGCCACGCGACGGCGGGCGAGCATGATATTCGGGCGACATTGGCAAGCCACATCGGCGAGCTCCATGATCGATGACCTAGAAGCGTCCGCAACCCAGGCATTCACTCAAGACCCTGTTACAGCTGCAGTTTGAAACCGATCAATACGCGCTACTTGTGCGCGGGAACGCGAATGGCGCTTATGGGCGAGTGTGTTACGCACTACGGCGAGCACGCGGAGGGGGATCGGGGCAGCCTTGGACAATCATCGCGACGGCGCTACGCTGCGGTTTGAGGCGGAAGGGCTGCACCGCGAGCTCGCCGAGGCGCGCGCCGACTTGGCGGCGGCGCGACGCGAACAGGCGGCGGCGGCAGATGTGTTGCGGATCGTCAGTCAGTCGGTGGCGGACGCCGCGCCGGTGTTCGACGCCATTCTGGAAGCCTGCCTGCGTCTGTTCAGCCCCTATGGCGCGGCGATCTATCTGGTCGATGGCGACATGGTGAGGGGGGCCGCCCGGCGCGGCTTCTCCGACGGCGACTGGGGGACGGACGCGACGCCGCTTGCGGGAAGCTCCACTGGCCGAGCGATCACCGAAAGTCGTCCAATCCATATTGCCGACCTCGCCGGGGTTCCGGGCCTGCCGGAGGACAAACGCATGGCAGTGCAAGCCTACGGCGGCCTGACGACGCTCTATGCACCGATGATGTCGGGCGAGCGCGGCGTCGGTTCATTGGTCGTCGCTCGCCGTCCCAAGCGGCCGTTCAGCGAATCCGAGATCGCCTCCCTCGGCGCCTTCGCAGATCAGGCCGTCATCGCTATCGAAAACGCGCGGTTGTTCCGCGAAATGGAGGAATCGCTCGCCCAGCAGACCGCGACCGCCGATGTCCTGAAGGCGATCAATCGCTCCGCCTTCGACAGCCAGGCTGTGCTGGAGGCGCTGATCAATTCCGCCGTGTCGCTCACCGGATCGACCAACGGCCTGATCTGGCGCTTCGAGGACGGCATGATGCACGCGCGCGCTTTCGCACAGGGCGAGCGCCGCGACGCCTTCATCGCCTATATGCGCGCGCACCCTCAGGCGCCGGGGCGCAATTCGACGGTCGCGCGTATCGCCAAGACCGGGCAAGTCCAGAACATCGCCGACGTGCTCGCCGATCTTGAATTTCCCGAGGACCTGCGCCGCGCCATCCAGACGCGCGCGACGCTCGGCGTGCCGATGAAGCGCGGCGACGACCTCGTCGGCGCCATCGTGATGTCGAAGCCAGAGGCCGGCGCTTATCCTGAGCGCATCGTCAACCTGGTCAAGACCTTCGCCGATCAGGCCGTCATCGCCATCGAGAACGCGCGGTTGTTTGGCGAGGTGCAGGCCAGAACGCAAGATCTGAGCGATTCGCTGGAATATCAGACGGCGATCTCAAACGTGCTTGGCATCATCTCGCGTAGTCCAAACGAAGTCCAGCCCGTTTTTGACACGATCGTCGCCACAGCGCGGGTCTTGTGTTTGGCGGAGCGAGCGGTCGTGTGGAGCATCGAAGGCAGCCAGTTTCGTCCCGTCGCATTTAGCGGTATGGATTCGAGCAGCATCGAAAAAATTTCTGATCACCGGCTGCCGACGGGAAGCGGATCGGTCGCCGGGCAAGCGGCGGCGCAAGGGCGCGCCGTCCAACTTCTCGACGCATCGGTAGACGCCTCGGTCGGCGCGCAGCAACATGAGTTGGCGCGCGCAGGTAACATCTGCACCATTCTTGCTGTGCCGCTCATGAACGACGGCGTCGCTACGGGCTGTCTCACCCTGTCGCGCGCGGTCGTGCAGCGCTTCGATGACCGGCAGATCGGACTCCTGCAAACATTTGCCGACCAAGCGGTCATCGCCATAAAGAATGTACGCCTGTTTAGGGAAGTGCAAACGCGCACGCGCGAACTGGAGCAATCCCTTGCCGACCTGCGTAAGGCGCAAGACCGGCTGGTGCAATCCGAAAAGCTCGCCTCGCTTGCCCAACTGACCGCCGGCATCGCCCACGAGATCAAGAACCCGCTCAACTTCGTCAACAATTTCGCGGAGCTTTCGCGCGACCTCATCGCCGAGATGAAGGAAGCGCCGGCGCGAGGCGAGCGCACCGAGGTCGAGGAGTTAGCGGGGCTGATTGACGCCAACCTGGAAAAAGTCGTCCACCACGGCAAGCGCGCCGATTCCATCGTCAAGAACATGCTGCTACACTCGCGCGAAGGCTCGGGCGAACGCAGCCGCGTGAATGTCAACGCCATGATAGAGGAGGCGCTCAGTCTTGGCTACCACGGCGCTCGCGCGGAGAACCCCGGCTTCCAGGTGACAATCGAAAAAGCGCTAGACCCCGAATGCGGAGAGGCCGAGCTCTATTTGCAGGAGATCACCCGCGTCCTGCTGAACCTCATCGCCAACGGTTTCTATGCGAGCGCGAAGCGTCGCGAAGTTGAAGGGCCTGACTATCAGCCGACGCTGAAAGCCTCCACCCGTTCGCTCGGCGACCGCATTGAAATCCGCATACGCGACAACGGCGTCGGCGTTCCCGACGAGGTGCGCGCTAAAATTTTCAATCCGTTCTTTACCACCAAGCCCGCCGGTGAGGGCACGGGGCTGGGCTTGAGCCTCAGCCACGACATCGTCGTCAAGCAGCATGGCGGAACGATTGAGGTTGAGACGGCCCCGGGCGAATTCACCGAATTTATCGTCACCTTGCCAAAGGGGGGCGCCGTCCCACGAACCAAGGGGCCATCGCATGAGGCGGCGTGAGTTTGTTTTGGGCGCAGGCGTGGCGATGGCGTGGCCGCAGGTGGCCCGCGCGCAACAGGCGGGCGGGCCGCCGCTCATCGGCATGCTTTGGGCCAATCCCGCCGAGGCGGAAGCGCGGATCGGGCTGGTCGCTGAAGTTCATGCGGGCCCGCGCGACCTCGGTTATGTCGACGGCGAGACGATCCGCATCGAGGAGCGCTTCAGCGACGGAACGACGCAGCGGCTCGACGCTTTGGCAGCCGAACTGGTCCGCCTCAACGTCGCTCTGATCGTCACCGGCGCCACGGGCGCGCCCGCCGCCTGGCGCGCGACCAAGTCAGTCCCCATCGTCACGGCCTCGACGGCCGATCCCGTCGCCGAGGGTCTCGCCGCCTCGCCGGCACATCCGGGCGGCAATCTCACCGGCAATGCGGTGTTCTTGCCCGAGATCATGGCCAAGCGGCTGGAGCGGCTCAAACAGGCCGCGCCCTCGCTGCTCCGCGCGGGCGTATTGGCGCCGCCAACCGACCCCATCGCGCACCTTTTCGTCGAAGCCATGAACGGCGCCGCCAAGCCTCTGGGCATGGAGGTGGCTCTGGTCGACGCTTTTGATGCGCCAAGCTACGAGCGCGCCTTCGCCACCGCTGTACAGGCGGGGATCGGCGGATTTGTCGTCGTCGACCATCCCAAACTCCTGGGCGACTTCGGCTTGATCGCGGCGCAGGCGCTCAAACATCGCCTGCCGACAATCGGCGCTCCGCTCTACGCCCGCGCAGGAGGACTCCTGGGTTACGGCGTCGACTTCCCGGCGCTTTTCCGCCACGCGGCTTTTTTTGTCGACAAGATCCTCAAGGGGGCAAGGCCCGACGACATTCCCATCGAGCAGGCGGCGAAATTCCAGACCATCGCCAATCTGCAAACCGCCCGGGCGATCGGCGTCGAACTGCCGCCCACCTTGTTGACCGCCGCCGACGAGGTCATCGAATGAACCGGCGCGGGTTTCTCGCGACGCTCGGCTTGGCGGCTTACGGGTCGCTCGCCCGCGCCGCGCCGGATCACATCGCCCGCGTCGGCTTTCTGGCCCCGACAGGGCGGGTTCCGCTGATCGATAGCTTTGTGCAGGGTATGCGCGAACGCGGCTGGGCGGAGGGAGAAAATCTGAAGATCGACTTTCGCTTCGCCGATAATGACGAAAGCCGCTTGGCCAAGCTCGCCGCCGAGTTGGTCGACCTGCGGCCTGATATCATCGTTACGCTCGGTCCGGCCGTCATCTGGGCGCAACGCGCGACGGCCGCGCTTCCCATCGTCGCGGCGGCGGCGGGGGATCTCGTCGCTGCGGGACAGGCGGCGAGCCTCGCGCATCCCGGCGGCAACGTCACCGGCGAGACTTTGTTTATCGCGCAATACGTCGCCAAGCGGCTGGACCTGCTGAAGGGCGTCGCGCCGTCGTTGAAGCGCGCCATCGTGCTGCTCTATCGTGGCAACCTTCTGAATGACGAGATGATGGGGGCCGCCGATAAAGCTGCGCGGGGATTGGGGATTGCGCTGAAACGGGTGGAGCTTGCCGAGGTCGGCGAATTCGAGGCCGCGTTTTCAGATGCGCCTGTCGGCGGATTCGTCACGTCGGCCCATCCGCTCTTCGCCTTCAACGCCGAAAAGCTCGCCGCCATCGCGCTTAAGCGCGGCCTGCCGTGGGTCAGCGGCGTCGATGAAGCCGCCGGTGGCGCGTTGATGAGCTACGGGGCCGACTTTCACGAAATGCTGCGCCACGCCGCTGTATTCACCGACAAGATCCTGCGAGGCGCAAAACCTGGAGACATTCCCATCGAACAGGTCGCCAAATTCAGAACCATCGCCAACCTGAAGACGGCCGCCGCGCTTGGGCTCGAAATACCCGCCCGCCTGCTCGCCGGCGCCGACGAGGTGATCGAATGAGACGGAGGCAGTTCTTGAACACCGCCGCGAGCACAGTCCTTTGGCCGCTCGCGGCGCGAGGGCAGCAAAATATTCCGCGCATCGGCTATCTGGGCCCCGCGCCTGCCGATGCCGACCGCGAACATATCAAAGCCTTTCGAGAAGGACTGCGCGATCTAGGTTACATCGACGGCAAGACTATTGAAATCATGACCCGGTGGCCAGAGCGCGGAGTCGAGCGGCTAATGGAACTGGCATCCGAACTCGTGGCCCTCAAGGTTGATGTGATTGTCACAGGCGCTCAGGGCATTTACGAGGCCCACAAAGCGACGGCGACAATCCCCATAGTCTCGGGCGCCGGCGGCGACCTCGTTGGTCTGGGCCTTGCCGACAGCCTCGGCCATCCAGGCGGCAATGTCACGGGACTTACGATTTTAGGACCACAACTGCTAGTGAAGCGCGTCGAATTATTGAAGCGTATAAACCCATCTATGAAGACACTGGGTCTGCTTCTACAGCGAGGGGCCTTATCGATTCCGACCTATGTGCGCGCACTTGAAGGGCCTACCCAATCAATAGGATTTTCGCTGGAGTTGATAGAAGTCGCCAATATTGGAGAATGCGAGAACGCGCTCACCACTGGCCCCGGCGCCATGATCGACGGACTACTTTTGAGCGACTATCCGCTATTTGCAAGCGGATCTTCGCCAACAAAGATCGCGGCCATCGCTGTGCATCGCGGCTTGCCTTCGGCTGGCCACCTCACGTTCGCCCGTAGTGGCGGTTTGATCGCCTACGGCGTTGATCTTCCCTCGATGTTTCGTAGCGCGGGTCGCTTCGTTGACAAAATTCTGAAAGGCGCAAAACCCGGCGATCTTCCCATTGAGCAGGCGACAAAATTTATAACGATCATCAACCTGAAGACCGCCGCTGCGTTGGGCCTCGAATTATCGCCCAAAATTCTCGCAGGCGCCGACGAGGTGATCGGGTGACGCCGATCGCTCAACGCGCTGAGGCGGCGGCTTCTCGGCCAAAGCCGCGCCCCAGCCGCGCCTCGCTGGCGTCCAAGCTTTCCGTCGCCTTTTTCGGCCTCGTCGCCTTTGTGCTGATCGTCAACGGCGCCCTCGACACCTATTTGACCTACAACCAAGCCAAGCGCGCCGCGCTGGAAGTCGAGTCCGAAAAAGCGCGCGCGGCAGCCGAGCGGGTTGGCGTGTTTCTCGATGAAATTCAGACCGAACTCGG
>JAYTRP010000120.1:0-6650 GCA_043746145.1 Hyphomicrobiales bacterium
CGGCTCAAGTCGTCGCCGCATTGTTGCAGCACATGCACCATGGTGATCGCCGCGCCAAAGCCGTAGATCGCGTTGGAATCGACAAAGTCGCCGGCCGAAAGATATTTGCCCGAAAACTCCTTCCACATCTTGAGGCCGGCATCGTCTTTCCAGCGCGGATCACTCGCTTCTTTGCCATAATTCGCGGTGATCAAGTCCTTAGCCTTCGCATACCCCGCTGGCTTCAACACGGTTGCGATCGACAGCGAGACATCAGTGACATATCGCGTCGCGGCCCAACCGAGATCGTAGCTCTTGCGAATCGCCTGCGCCGCGAATTTCGGGGTTGCGGCAATCAGCAGCACATCCGCGCCCGACCCCTGCAGCGTCACGATTTGAGAATCGACGGTCGGCTCCGAAGTCTCGTAGGAAGCTTCCTTGATCACCATTCCAGCGCGGTCCGGTCCCAAACCTTGCTTGAGGCCGATCAAATAGTCTTTTCCAAAGCCGTCGTTCTGGTACAGCACCGCGATTTTGCCATTCGGCTTGGTTGCCGCAATGTGTTTGCCGAAGATGAGCGATTCGGTCTGGTAATTGGGTTGGAAGCCCGAGGTCCATAGGAAATGCTGAGGATCGGAGAAAGTCGACGCGCCGGTCGCCACGAACAATTGCGGAATTTTGCCGTCGTTGAGGTAATCCCGCACCGCGAGACACGGGGCTGTGCCCAGCGAATTGAACATGAAGGAGACCTGCTCCTGCTCGACCAGGCGCCGCGTCTGTTCGACGGTCTTTGGCGGACTATAGCCATCGTCGAGCGAGATCAGGTTGATCATGCGCCCGTTCACGCCGCCTTTCTCGTTGATCATCTTGAAATAGGCAGACTCGGTCTTACCAATCACGCTATAGGCGGAGGCGGGTCCGCTATACGGCATTGTCTGGCCGATCTTGATTTCTTTGTCAGAAATGCCAGGCGTATTTGCGGCGCGAGCGCCGCCAGCGCCAAGGGTAAGAGCCGCCGCGGTGGACGAACTGAGAAACTGCCTTCGATTGAGCATGCGCTCCTCCTGTGGTCGTTCGATTAAATGTTAAGCGGCGCCGCGTGATCGCTTCGCCCACCGCACGGCCGATCCGATCAGGCCTGCGATCCCCGACGGGGCGACGGCCATCAACAGGATCAGCAGTGCGCCGTAGATCGCGCCGGGCAGGGCTTTGGCGCCTTCACCGAAAACCACCGACAATTGGTCAGCGTAATTGGGCGTGAACTCGATGAACAGAGCCCCGAAGATTACCCCGCCAATCGAAGCAAGGCCGCCGACCACGATCCCGACCAGGAATGCGAGCGAGAGCGGCAGGCCGTAGCTCTCGGGCGAGACGTAACCGACCGTCACCGCGCCGAGCCCGCCGGCGAGACCGGCATATAGCGCGCTGATTCCAAAGCAGGTCGTCTTATAAAGCGCGGCGTTGATGCCCATCGCCTCGGCGGCGATCGGATGATCGCGGATTGCGATCAACGCGCGCCCGATCCGGCCATGAATCAGGTTGCCGACGACGATGAACAATACGGCCGCCGTGAGCAGGCACAACAGATAGAGCCACTGGTCGACGTTGAGCGGCAGGCCGAAGGGTGCGTGCGGCTTGGGAACCTGTAGCCCCTGCGATCCCCCGCTCAGGAAATCCAGGCCCTTGTAGGCGAGCAACTGGGGCGTCGCGACGGCGAGCGCGAATGTCGCCAGCGCAAGGTATAGGCCGCCAAAGCGAAGGGCGGGAAAGCCGAACAGGAAGCCGGCGACGAAGCAGACAGCGCCGGCGATGGGGATTGCGACCCAATAGGGCAGGCCCAGCTTGACGATCAAGATCGAAGCGCCGTAGCCGCCGATCGCGAAGAATGCGCCATGACCAAGCGAAATCTGGCCGTTGAAGCCGGTCAGCAGGTTTAATCCAAGCAAGGCAATTGCGTAGATCAGCACCTGCGAGAACTGATAGAGGCGGTAGCCGCTGGCGAAGAAAGGGATCGCCAGCGCCAGAGCGAAAACGACGATCCAGACGAGGCGCATTGTAAGACGCCCCTGCGCGGCGATTGGAGAGAGCGTCGCGACAGGGGCGAGCTTGGCGGCGGGGAGTGTCATGTCAGACCCTCGCCACGATTCGCCGTCCAAACAAACCAGACGGCCGCACGACGAGCACGCCGATAATGATAACCAGAGCGACCGAGAGCTTTACCTCCGAGCCCACGACATAGGCGCCCAGAATGTTTTCGAGCACGCCGACGGTGAAACCTCCGAGCACAGCGCCCCAGGGATTGTCGATCCCGCCCAACACCGCGCCCGCGAAGGCGTAGAGCAGCACGCCGCCCATCATGTTGGGATCGAGATAGACGATGGGCGCGGCCATCATTCCCGCGATCGCCCCGATTGCCGCCGCCAATCCCCAGCCTAGCGCCAGCATCCAGCCGACACGAATTCCCACCAGTCGCGACGACACCGGATTTTGCGCCGCCGCTCGAAGCGCAAGACCCAGCGGCGTAAAGCGAAAAAAGGCGTAGACGAGCGCCAGCACGATCAGCGACACGACAACCGAACCGGATTCGTGCGCGGACATGTAGACATTCCCAAACCAGGGCCGGCCGTTGAAAGGCGTGTCGAAGCTCTGCACGGAATAGCCGTAAAGCCATCCCGCCATCGCGTTGAAGATGAAGGAGAGGCCAATGAACACGATCACAGAGGCGAGGATCGGCGCCTTGGCGAAAGGGCGCACGACGATGCGCTCGATTGCAACTCCAGCCACAAACGAGACGACCACCGTCAGCCCAAAGGCGAACCAGTAGGGCTGTCCGGAATCAAGCATCCACCATGCGAAATAGGTCGAAAACATCGCCATTTCGCCCTGGGCGAAATTGATGAGCTGCGTCGCCTGGTAAATCATCACCAGGGCGAGGGCCATGATCGCGTAGACGCCGCCGAGCGCTAGACCGGAGGCGAATTGGTGCATGAACTCGACCAACTTGGGCTCCTTAATAGCCGAGATAGGCGCGACGCACCGAATCGTCGGCGCGAATGGTTTCGGATGCGCCGCCGAGCGCCACCCGCCCGGTTTCGAGAAGATAGGCGCGGTCGGCGAGATCGAGCGCCAGATTGGCGTTCTGCTCGACGATCAGCAGGCTCATGCGCTCGTTGCGATTGATGTCGCCGAGAATCTTAAAGATCTCGGCGACGATCAGCGGAGCAAGGCCGAACGATGGTTCGTCGAGCAATAACAGAGTTGGGCGCAACAGCAGCGCGCGCGAGATCGCCAGCATCTGCTGTTCTCCGCCTGAAAGCGTGCCCGCTTGCTGTTTGCGGCGTTCGGCGAGGCGCGGAAAGTAGCTGAACACGCGGTCGAAATCGGCGCGCACGGCTGCGCGGTCGCGCCGGAGGTAGGCGCCGAGCCGCAGGTTCTCCTCGACGCTCATGTCGGTGAACGTGCCGCGACCGTCGGGCACATGCGCGACGCCGAGTCTGGCGACATCCTCCGCGGCGCGGGCCTTCATCGGCGCGCCGCGAAACTCGATTTCGCCCTCGCGTCGGATCAAGGCGCTCAACGCTCGCAGCGTCGTCGTCTTTCCAGCGCCGTTGGCCCCGAGCAGCGCCGTGACTCCGCCCTCTTCGACCTCGAAATCGATCCCGTGCAGCGCCTCTACACCGCCGTAATAAGCTTTCAACCCGCGCGCCTTCAAAATGGCGCTCATGCCGCAGCGCCGAGGTAGGCGCGCACGACTTCCGGATTTTCCCGAACCTGCGCAGGCGTGCCGTCGGCGATCTTGCGACCAAAATCGAGGGCGACAACCTGATCCGAAATGCGCATGACGAGATTCATGTGATGTTCGACCAGCAGCACCGCGACGCTCCGGCGATCGCGAATTCCCTGGATTTCTGTTGCCAGCGCGTCGACCTCTTCGTGGTTCAGCCCAGCGGCGGGTTCGTCGAGCAGCAGCAGCTTTGGCTCGGTCGCCAAAGCACGAGCCAGTTCGATGCGCTTGCGAACGCCAAACGGTAGGTCGCCGGCGAGCCGGTGCGCCACGGCGGAAAGATTGAATTCGGCCAGCAGTGCGTCGGCACGTTCGGCGATGGCGTATTCCTCGCTCCGTGAGAGGGGAAGGGCGAAAGCATTGGCTAGAAAGCCACCGCGGGCGATCGCGTGGCTACCCACCATTACGTTTTCGCGAACGGTCATGGTCGCGAACAGGGCGAGGTTCTGAAACGTGCGCGCAATGCCGAGTTCGGCGACACGGTGCCGCGCTAATTGCCCAAGGGGCCGGCCCTCAAGGCGAATGACGCCGGCGTGGGGTTCGTAAAGGCGCGAAACGCAATTGAATAGAGAAGTCTTCCCGGCGCCGTTTGGGCCAATCAGCCCGCAAATCTGTCCCGCCCGCACTTCGAAGCTTACATGATCGAGCGCAACGACGCCGCCGAACCGCAACGTGACGTCCTCGACCGAAAGCAATGGCGCGCGGTTTTCCTCCCGAGTTAGGGGCGCCGTCTCCTTGAGTAGCGTCATCGTCCCCGGCCATTTCGTTGTTAATCAGCAACTTCGATGTTTTTGGCGCCTTTGTCATCTCCTTTCCGCGATTTCAGTCTTTTGCTCAAGGTTAAAGCTTGGCTCACAATCCAACGAGCGCACGGTCCGGCGCAAAACGGGGATACCACGTACATTGCGATGTCAGCCGCGGACGCTAAGCGTCGAGGTTTGAGGAGAGTTCGAGCTGCGCTCGTGCGTCCGACTACGTTCTCAAACTGACTAGCGATAAGGATCTGTTAACTCTGCCCGCGTCATTGCGGCGCAGCCGATCGTGTAAGAAATCGCCGAGCAATTACCAGTAGAATATATATGCGATGGATCTGCTAAAGACTGCTTTGCGGCGACTTCGAGAGGACACAACCCGTTGTTCGCCATGTGCCGTCTGGCTGCAAGCCAAGTAGATAGATGACTGACCAGACCTGGTTATCATTGTCTATTATTGTCATCGCCTGGCCTAATTGATCGCCTTCACGCGCGGTCACACCAAATTCTAAGCTCCGATGTCGATAGACTGGAGCATAGTTACTCTTTACCATCGATAGGAAAGACGTCGCATCAGTAAACTTCTCGCGAAGTGACGGCGATGTCAGGCCATAGGCCGCGTCAGCATCGTCGTGAGCAATAGCTTCAAGCTGCTTCTCAATGACAACTCGCGCTTCTGACGGAAGCGTTTTCTGGTCAGCGAATGCGTTAGGGACGACTAGGACAAAGCCGAGAACAAAACCCAACGACCAATACTTCGACGAGGACATCAGCATCTCCCGCGAAGAACATCTCCCGCGAAACAACCGTAGAGCAACTCCGCAAGACTGCTCAGGTTCTATGTTAACCAAACTATTTTTGGAGCACGTCAAATCAAATTTTTGTTAAGTATGCTGCAAAATGTCTTGAGCGCTGCCTTCGCGACGCAGCACATATCCCACCTGACGCAGCGATCGGATCTCGATGCCCTTGTCCGCGTGCTTCAACTTTATGCGGAGCCGGCTGACGCAGGTGTCGATGGCGCGGGAACTCTTATCGAGCGGCTCGACGCCCGCCATTGCAGAGTAAAGCGCCGCACGTTCCACGACTTGCCCGACGTGCTCCGCAAGCTCACGCAAAACCGCGAGTTCGGATTCGGTCAATTCGGGACCGGGATTGCCCAGCGGGTCAAGAATCGCGCGGCTCGCTAGATCAATTTTGACGCCGGCGAATTCATGGACGACGCTTTTGCTTGCCTGCGCCGCGCGACGTCGACCCAGCAGCTTACTCACGCGCAAATAAAGTTCTTCAGGATCGACTGGCTTGGCGAAATATTCGTCTGCGCCAGATTTAAGCGCCACGACGCGATCCGCAGTTTCATGCCGATCCGACACGACAACAGTGTGGGCTCCCCCTTTTACAGCGTCTTTGACGATGTCGAGGCCGTCTTCTTCCATGAGCTCGCGATCAATAATGACAACGACGGGCTCGAGCGCGGGAATAAGACGCCGGGCTTGGGAAAGCGACGTCGCGGTGAAAAGCTCTACCGCGAGCAAGTGCAAGTAAGGATGCAGGGTTGTCCGTAGGTTCGGCGTGGACGCAATCAAAAGCGCGCGAATCATGGTCTCCAGTCCGATGCTAACGGTCTCAGGCCATCGCGCTAAGAAATTTGTCGTCGCTTCCAGGCGAAGATCGATAGCGGGCTCTACTATGGACAGGTTTCATGGCCTGGGGGGAATAAACCTTACAATGAATTAACCTAGCCGGCATGGTCAGCCGCGATGCAGCACGTCAAAAACTCGCGACATAGAGGCCGTTCGCAACCAGAATTCGCGACGAACGAAACAACTTTTGGCACATTCACGACCATTTTCAGCGCTTATGTGACGAATCTACAGTTTGCTTCAACGTTCGTGAGGGTCTTGTGACGTTTATGCAACGAGTCTCTGAGAAGACGCAATCGAGGCGAGGTTACGGCGCTTTTTTGTTTATGGAGAAATTCGAATTCGGTAAGGTCTCAATACGCGAACGGGAAGTTTTCCGGTCGTGAGTCGGATACGACGCTCAATTTCGGGGGGGATCCTCGAGCGGCGGCGAGGTCCAAGAAACCGGGAAGAGGGGCACTGAACGCTTCGATTTCGGCCCGCTCACGGCCG
>JAYTRP010000121.1:0-19239 GCA_043746145.1 Hyphomicrobiales bacterium
TCGGCCAAAGAAGGACCGGCTCGGGCATGGCGCTCAGACGACAAGAAAGCGCACCCGAAATCGTGGAGAAGCCGCAAACATGGATCGCACGCGCAATAAGCGCGGCGCAGGTCCATCGCATTCTCTTGCGGCGGATCGGAGTTGGGGCGAGCCTCGCGATCGTTTCGGTCTCGATTTTTATTTTCGCCCGAACGCTGGTCAAGATCGACTTTGTCAAATTCCAGCAGTCCTTCGCCGCGACGGGCGCCGATCAGATCGCTTTTGCGTTCGGTTTCGCCGCGCTCAGCTACCTCGCCCTGACCGGCTATGACGCGCTGGCGCTTCGCCATCTCGGCGCCAAGGTTCCTTACCGCCTTACCGCTTTGGCTTCCTTCACGAGTTACGCCATTTCGTTCACGCTCGGATTTCCCCTGGTCACAGGCGGCGCGGTGCGTTTCTGGGTCTACGGGCCAGCCGGTCTGAGCGCTGGCAAAATCGCGAGCCTCACGATTGTTGCGGGCGTGACTTTCTGGCTCGGGATGGGGCTCGTGCTCGCGGTCGGCTTTATTGTCGACGCGCCGACGCTCGCTGGGATCAATCAACTGCCGATCTGGGCCAATCAGGTCATGGGCGCCGCAATAATCGTCGCGCTCTTGGCCTATCTCGTCTGGGTCACGCGAATGCGGCGCAATGGTCGCGGCGTGTTCATGCAGTTCAGGCTTCCCGGACCTTGGTTGACGCTCGGCCAAACGATGCTCGGCGTGATCGACGTTTGCTCGGCCGCCGCTACGCTTTACGTTCTGCTGCCTCGCGGGACCGGAATCGGTTATCTCGCGTTTGCGGCGCTCTATTCGTTCGCCGCCATGCTCGGGATCGCAAGCCATTCGCCCGGAGGGCTCGGCGTGTTCGAGGCGACGATGCTGAAAGGCTTGGGCTCGTCACCGGACCAGTTGCTCGCTTCGCTGCTGCTGTTTCGCGTCGTCTATTATGTAGCGCCTTTTCTGCTGGCGCTTGCCCTGCTCGGCGCGAACGAGGCCGTGCGGCGATGGCGCAGCTTGCGCGAAGCGATGGATACTCCGGGGCTCGACGGAGAAGATTGACCGAGGTTTTAACATCGGGCGTTTCGCGACATTGTGAGAACAAGCGTTTCGGTAAGAACAGGCGTTTCGAATGAGCGGCAGAGATTTCGACAGCCGAGAACTCGATCAGCAGATCCGCTCGGCATTCGCCGACAAGCTCATCGGAGCCATGCCCGAGCCGGCGATTTTGGTGGCGAGGGACGGTCGGGTCTGCGCCGCCAATCGGCCGGCCTCAGCCCTCCTGCCCGCGCTGAAAATCGGCGAGCCGCTGGTGCTTGCGCTACGCGCGCCCGACGTGCTCGACGCTATCCGAAGCGTGGAGACTACCGGAGAAGCTGAAACGACGCTGTGGAGCGAACGCGTACCGATCGAGCGCCTGTTCGAGGTCCGCGTGGCCCCGCTCGCCGCGGGATCGGCGCCCGTCGTGGCGACGCTCGTCACACTGCGTGATCTGACCGAAGCGCGGCGCGTCGAACGGATGCGCGCCGACTTCATCGCCAATGCGAGCCATGAGCTGCGCACCCCGCTGGCGTCATTGCTCGGCTTTATCGAGACGCTGCAGGGCTCCGCCCATGCCGACGCCAAAGCGCGTGCGAAGTTCCTCGCCATCATGCGCACGCAAGGGCGTCGAATGGCGCGGCTGATCGACGATCTGCTGTCGCTCTCGCGCATCGAGCAGAAACAGCATGTGCGGCCCGAAGCGGAAGTTGACCTCGCTCAAGCCGCCCGTCATGTGTTGGATACGCTCGCCCCGCTGGCCATGGAAATGAGCGTGGAAATCAAATTGAACGCAGAGGCGGCGGTGCTTGTTATTGGCGACCGCGACGAACTCGTACGCGTTGCGGAAAACCTGATCGAAAACGCGATAAAATATGGAACCCGGCCGGGCGAAAGTGAAGGCAGTCGGGTTGAGGTCACGGTTTCGCGCGGCGCGAAAGACGGCGTGCTGTCTGTGCAGGATTTTGGTCGAGGCATCCCCCCCGAGCACCTGCCGAGGCTGACCGAGCGCTTCTACCGGGTTGATGCGGGCCAGAGCCGAGCGAAGAATGGCACCGGTCTCGGCCTCGCCATCGTCAAGCACATTCTCGCCCGCCACCGCGGCCGGCTGACGATCACGAGCAAGATCAATCAAGGCTCCACCTTCACCGCGGTGATTCCGCTATCGCAAGGGTGAGTTGGTGTCGAGTAGAACGCAACTCATTGCAATTAAAAAGAAAAATACGTCATCAAAACGTCGTCTAACCTTCATATAAGCGGGACGGGCGCACGCTATAAGGTGCGCGTCCCCTGTTGGCCGCCGAAAGCGGCGAGCAAGGCGGGCGAAACCTCCGAGAGGCGTGCATGTACTTTCGATCAATCATTAGCGCGGCAATGGTCGCGGCCAGCGTGTCTTGCGCATGGGCTGGAGACATCTCCGGGGCCGGCGCGACTTTTCCATTCCCGATCTACGCCAAATGGGCCGATTCCTATAAGAAGGACACGGGCAACGGCTTGAACTATCAGTCGATCGGGTCCGGCGCCGGCATCAAGCAGATTAAGGCGAAGACCGTGACGTTCGGCGCCACCGACGCGCCGCTCAAAGAAAAAGATCTCGAAGAAGCCGGCCTCGTTCAATGGCCGATGGTGATGGGCGGCATCGTGCCTGTCATTAATCTCGACGGCGTGAAGTCGGATGAGCTCGTGATCGACGGCAAGACGCTGGCGGACATCTTTTTGGGCAAGATCACCAAGTGGAACGACCCTGCGCTCAAGGCGCTCAATCCGAAGGTGACCCTGCCTGACCTCGCGATCGCGGTCGTGCATCGCGCGGACGGTTCGGGCACGACGTTCAACTTCACCAACTATCTCTCGAAGGTGTCGCCCGACTGGCAGTCGAAGATCGGCGAAGCGCCTTCAGTGGAATGGCCGACCGGCATCGGCGCCAAGGGCAATGATGGTGTCGCCAACAACGTCGGCGGGACCAAGGGCGCGATCGGCTACGTCGAATACGCCTACGCCAAACAGAACCACCTGGCCTGGGCGGACATGATGAACAAGGCCGGCAAGACCGTCGCCCCGACCGTCGAGGCGTTCCAGGCCGCCGCCGGCAATGCCGACTGGAGCAAAGCTCCCGGCTTTTACGTGATCCTGACTGACCAGCCCGGCGAAATGTCCTGGCCGCTCACGGCCGCGACCTTCATCCTCATGTACACGAAGCCGGTCTCCGTCGTCGCCTCCGACGAGGCGCTGAAGTTCTTCTCCTATTGCTACGACAAGGGCTCCGACGAGGCGAAGGCGATCGACTACATCCCGATGCCGAACAATGTCGTCGCGCTCGTTAAGAAAGAATGGACCAAAATCCAACAGAAGTAAGGACGCGGGCCGGGGCGCAAGCCTCGGCCTTTCCTCTTATCCAAATTGACAAACAATCCATTAGACTTGCAATTCCATGAGACTTGTATGACGGCGAGCGCGATAGAATCCTCGAACCAGGCGACCCGCGCAGCGGGCGGACGCGAGTATGCGCTCGCGCGGCTGAAATTCGCCGATTCGAGTTTTCACTACATGACGCTTGCGGCCGCGCTCGTGGTCCTCTTGGCTCTGATCGGGGTGGCGGTTTCGCTTTTTGTCGGCGCTTGGCCGGCGTTCGCGCATTTCGGGCTAGACTTCCTGTTCAGCGATCGCTGGAGCCCGCCCAAGGAGCTGTTCGGCGCTAAAGCGGCGATCTATGGCACGCTGGTCACCTCCATCATTGCCATGGCGATCGGCGTTCCCGTCGGACTGGGCATCGCGGTGTTCCTGACGGAGCTCTGCCCGCCGTCGCTGCGCCGGCCGATCGGCATCGCGATCGAGCTGCTGGCCGGCATTCCCTCGATCACCTACGGCATATGGGGCGTCTATTACTTCAAGCCGTTCATGCAGGATTACGCCCAGCCATTCATAATCTCGACTTTGGGAAACATCCCTGGGATCGGCCTGCTGTTCGCCGGACCTCCGCTGGGTTACGGCATCTTGACCGCAGGCCTCGTTCTCGCGGTGATGATCCTGCCGTTCGTGACCGCGATCGCTCGCGACGTGTTCGACACCGTGCCGCCGGTGCTGAAAGAAGCCGCTTACGGCATGGGCGCGACGACGTTCGAAGTCGTTGGCAATATTGTCATTCCCTATACCAGGGTCGGGGTCGTGGGCGGTGTAATGCTCGCGCTGGGGCGTGCGTTGGGTGAGACGATGGCGGTCACCTTCGTGATCGGCAACGCGACTCATGTTTCCACGTCGATCCTCGCCCAGGGCACGACGATCTCAGCAATGATCGCCAATCAATTCGCCGACGCCGACCCCGGGTTGTTCACCGCGTCGCTGCTCGCGCTCGGCTTCATCCTGTTCATCATCACCTTCATCGTACTCGCGTTGGCGAGATACATGCTGTCGCGGTTAGAAGTGAAGGGGAGCCGCTAATGGCGTCGCTGTACCCCGCGCGACGAATCCGGAACGTCGTCTGGACCGTGCTTTGCTACGCCGCAACGGCTTTCGGATTAGTCTGGCTGGGGCTGATCCTCGGCGCTCTGATCTGGAATGGGATCGGCGGACTGTCGATCGACGTGTTCACCAAGATGACCGCGCCGCCGGGAGTCCAGGGCGGTCTGCTCAACTCGATCGTGGGCAGTATCATCGTCACCGTGATGGGACTGATCATTGCAGCGCCGGTCGGCATTCTCGCTGGCACTTATCTCGCCGAATATGGTCGTCACTCCAAGCTGTCCTTCGCGATCCGCTTCATCAACGACATTCTGCTCAGCGCACCCTCGATCGTCGTCGGCCTGTTCGTCTATCAATTATGCGTCTTGCCGTTCGGCCATTTCTCGGCGTTCGCCGGGGCGATTGCGCTGGCAGTGATCGCGACTCCGATCATCGTGCGCACGACAGAGGACATGCTGAGCCTCGTTCCCAATACGCTGCGCGAGGCCGCATCCGCGCTCGGCATGCCGCGTTCCCTCGTGATCCGCCGCGTCGCCTATCGCGCCGTCATGAGCGGCTTGGTTACGGGCGTTCTGCTCGCCGTCGCCCGCATGACCGGCGAGACGGCCCCGTTGATCTTCACCGCGCTTGGCAATTCGCTGTTCACGGTCGACCCGAGCCAGCCAATGTCGAGCTTGCCGCTGATCATTTACGAGTTTGCCCGCAGCCCGTACCCCGAGCAGCAGAAACTGGCCTGGACCGGCGCATTGATCGTGACGGCCGCGGTGCTGACTTTGAGCATATCCGCACGCGTTCTCTCCGCGCCGCGCGGGAGACAGAGTTGATCAATACGGGTGACGAGTGATTTCAATGGCGAGCGATAGCGTGCAGGTTCAAACGCCGCCTTCCAGCGCAGCCTCGGCGATGCGCGACAAGGTCGTGATCAGGAATCTCGATTTCTACTACGGCACGACGAAGGCGCTAAAGAACGTCACCTTGTCTCTTCGCCTGGGGAAGGTGACCGCCTTCATCGGGCCTTCCGGCTGCGGCAAGTCGACGCTGCTTCGCGTACTCAACCGCATGTACGACCTCTATCCCGGCCAGCGCGCGGAGGGCGAGGTTCTCATGGATGGCCAGAACCTGCTGGCGCCCGGGCTCGATCTCAATCTCCTACGCGCCCGCGTCGGCATGGTGTTCCAGAAGCCGACGCCGTTTCCCATGTCGATCTACGACAATATCGCGTTCGGCATTCGCCTCTACGAAAAGCTCCCCAAATCGGAGCTCGACGGTCGCGTGGAATCCGCGCTGAAGCGTTCCGCGCTTTGGAACGAGGTGAAAGACAAGCTGACGCAGAGTGGACTAGGACTATCGGGCGGGCAGCAGCAGCGGCTTTGCATCGCGCGCACCGTCGCGATCAGCCCCGAAGTGATCCTGTTCGACGAGCCCTGCTCGGCGCTCGATCCAATCTCGACGGCGAAGATCGAGGAAATGATCGACGAGCTTTCGCAAGACTACACGATCGCGATCGTCACACACTCGATGCAGCAGGCCGCGCGCGTCTCGCAATTCACCGCCTTTATGTATCTGGGCGAAATGATCGAGTTCGACGACACCAAGAAGGTGTTTACGGCCCCGCGCGACAAGCGCACGCAGGACTACATCACCGGCCGATTCGGCTAGAGGAGAGCGATCGACGTGGCGGATCATACGCTCAAGGCCTACGACAACGAACTCGACATGCTCGAGCGACGCATCGCCGAAATGGGCGGCATCGCCGAGAAGATGGTGATCGACGCAATGGACGCGCTGGCGGGCGCCGATATTTTGCTCGCGCAGCAGGTCATCGCGACTGACATGCGCCTCGACGCCTTGCAGCGCGAAATCGAGGAGCACGCGATCCTAACGATCGCACGAAGGCAGCCCATGGCCGTCGATCTGCGCGAAATTGTCGGCGCCATTCGGGTCGCTGGCGATCTCGAGCGCGTCGGCGATCTCGCCAAGAACATAGCCAAGCGCTCGATCAAGATCGGCGTCGAGGCGCGCGCGCCTGGGACGATCGTCGGGCTCAAGCACATGAACGACGTTGCGACCGAATTGATGAAGGACGTGCTCGACGCCTATGCCCAACGCGACACCGTGAGAGCGCGCGAAGTTTGGGATCGCGACGTCGAGCTCGATGCGCTCGAAGATTCGGTGTTTCGCGACCTGCTGACTCGTATGATGGAGGATCCGCGAAACATCTCCTTCTGTGCGCATCTGTTATTCTGCTCGAAAAATATCGAGCGCATCGGCGATCACGCGACCAACATCGCGGAAACCGTGTTTTACGTCGTGACGGGAGAGACGCTGCCCTCCGACCGCCCGAAGGGCGGACTCGGAGCCCCGTTGGAGGCTGAGGGGAGGGCCTCGGCTTGAGCGATGTCCGCAAGGAAGCTGTTCGCTCGTCGGGGAGCGCAACCTTGCCGCGCATTCTCGTTGTAGAAGACGAAGCCGACCTTGCTTTGTTGCTGACCTACAATCTGGAAGCCGAGGGTTACTCGGCTGAAAGCGTCGAGCGGGGCGATGAGGCCGAACTGCGCCTGATCGAAGCGCCGCCCGATCTGGTAATTCTCGACTGGATGCTACCCGGCGTCTCGGGTCTGGAAATCTGCCGCCGGTTGCGCGCGCGAGAGTCGACCCGCACCTTGCCTGTGATCATGTTGACCGCGCGCGGCGAGGAAGCGGAGCGTGTGCGCGGCCTTTCCGTGGGCGCCGACGACTATGTCGTAAAGCCGTTTTCGGTGCCGGAATTGATGGCTCGCGTGCGCGCGCTGCTTCGCCGCAGTCGGCCCGAGCGGATTGCCGAGCGTCTGGTGGCGGGCGATCTCGACCTTGATCGCGAGACGCGCCGTGTTCGCCGGGGCACACGCGACCTCCATCTCGGTCCAACCGAGTTTCGCTTGCTCGAATATCTGCTGGAGCGGCCAGGCCGCGTATTCTCGCGCGCGCAACTGCTGGACGGCGTTTGGGGCCAATCGGTCGAGATCGACGAGCGCACAGTCGACGTCCATGTCGGTCGCCTGCGCAAAGCGCTGTCGCGCGGTCGCGAGCGCGACCCAATTCGCACCGTGCGCGGCGCGGGCTACGCTTTCGACGAGACTTTCGGCAAAGCCTAAAGCGCCTTTCAGGCCAGCAGTCCGCCGCGACGCGGGGCTAGCGGATTGTCCCATAGGCCCGCTAGGTCGGATTGATCGATCCGGGGTTCACCCGTCAGCGCAGACCAAAGCCGGTCCACTTTCTCATCGGCGACGCCGTCCGTGATCACGACCAATCGGGTCTCCTGCGGACCGGGCGGCCAGCGTTCGAGCCAGACAGGCGCAGGGAAAGCATGCTGAACCGCCTCAACGAGCAGCGGCCGCCCGGGCGTTTCACGCGTGTTCACTAAACCCTTGATACGCAGCAGTCCCGGCCCCAGCGCCGCCTGCAACAATTCGAGAAAGCGGGCCAGCGCCGCCGCCTCGATTGGCATGGCGGTGACGAAGCAGCGCGCTCGGGCGTCGCCGTGGGTGGACATCGCAGTCGCGCGCGTCGACGATATCAGCATTTCCGGTTCGGCGAGAAATCGCGTTGCATCAAGTTCGCCAGCGTCAACCACAGGCGCCGTGGGATTGATTGAAGCGACGGCGGCGAGCAGGGCAGCCGTCGGCGCAAGGTCGGATTTGGTGATCGCGATTCGGTCGGCGAGCGCGATCTGCCGGCGCGCCTCGCCATGCCGGGCTAGAGACTCGACACCATTCACCGCATCGACAAGCGTCGTGACGCCGGCAAGTCGAAAGCCGCGGCTTAGCGTCGGGTCTCCAAGCAACGCGTGCAGGATCGGAGCGGGATCGGCGAGGCCCGAAGTTTCCAGCACGACGCGCGCAAAAGCTAGCTCGCCGGCGTCGCGCCGCACGAGCGCATGCTGCAGCGTGTCGACGAGGTCGCCTCGCAACTCGCAGCAAAGACAGCCTGACGCCAGCAGCACGATGTCGCCAGCCAGAGTTTCGTACAGCAAATGGTCAAGCCCGACCTCGCCGAATTCATTGACGATCACGAAGGTGTCGGCAAATTCGGGAGCGCGTAGAAGGCGATTGATCAGGCTAGTCTTGCCCGCACCGAGAAAGCCGGTGACGACATGGATCGGAATGGGGCTCACGGCCCGACGGGGATCAGCTTGCCGTAAAAAACAGGATCGCCGGACGGCTTGCCATTGGGCGATCCGCCCTCAGGCTCCACCGTGACGGCATAAGTCGCGTCCATCACAACGGCGGCATCAGTATCGCCGAGCTTGCGATCACGCCGAACCCCGTCCGTGTTGAGAAGGCCCAGCGAACGCGGCGCCGCGAGTTTGGGTTCAATCATCCACAATTCATAGGACTTGCCTGCCGGCGCAGTTGCTGCAACCGGGCGAACAGTGAACTCGCGCTTGTCGATATCGACCGTAAGCGCGAAAGCCGGCGCATCTGCGCTCTTTTGCAGCACAGCGACAAATTGATGGGTAGTTGTCGGCTCGTGGGTCGCCTGAAAGACGACAGCGAGGGCGAGCGCGGCGGCGACAGCGCCCGTCGTCATCGTCGCCGCGCGCCACCGGGCAAGCCGCGCACGCAAAGGTCCTGTCATGTCTATGACGGGCGAAGGCGCGGGATCGGTAATCCGGGCCTCGATCCTGTCGTACAAGTCGGGGGCGGGCTCGATGCCGGGGACGAGTTCGAGCAGGGGGGCTAGACGTCCCTCCCATGCCAAAATAGCAGCGTCGAGTTGCGGCTCCCGCATTCGGCGCGCCGACACGACTGCCCGCTCACCGGCGTCGAGTACGCCAAGCGCGTATTCCGCAGCGAGCGATTCGTCTTCTGGCGAAGCGGTCATGAGCCAAGGCACTCCCGCAATTGCCCCAGGCCGCGGCGAAGCCACGTCTTGATGGTCGCCACCGGCGCGCCGTAGCGCTGAGCGAGCGCTTCGCGAGTGGCGCCGCGGTAGTAAGCCAGCAGGATCATCTCGCGACGCTCCGGTTCGAGCTTTCGCAGGCAAGACATGAGCCTGATGTATTCTTCCGAGCGTTCGCGGCTGGCAAGCGGATCGATGAACTCGTCCGCAGGTTCGATCCCTTCAGGCATATCCTCAATCGACGAGGGCCGGACCCGGCGCACTTCGTCCAGCGCTCGATTGCGCGCGATTGTCGCCATCCAAGCGATCGCCGACCCTCTGGAGGCGTCGTAATCGCCGGCTCGCTCCCAAATCCGCACAAAAGTCTCCTGGACGATCTCGCTTGCATCTCCACGTTGTACGATACGGGCCGCGACCCCATTAAGTTTCGCGGACGTCGCCCGGTATAAAGCGGAGAACGCCTCGCGGTCGCGTTGCGCGACCTTGCGTAACAGCGCTGCGAGGTAAGGCGCGTCGGAAGAAGACGCTTTGGGCGGAGTGACCGTCATGACGTTAACATGCCGACGACTCGCGCTAGAAGCAACGGTCGAAGCCGCAATTTCCAGCGCTTTGATGCAATTTTCAGCAATAACGCTCGATCGCCGCCCATTGCGGGTCAGTATAACGGTCGCCAGCGGCCCAACCGGCAGGCAGAACGCGCTCGATTTCGGCGACCTCGAAGGCCGTCAAGGGCCGATCCGCCGCCCGCGCGTCGTGAGTGAGATTGTTAGCGTAGCGCGTGCCGGGAATCGACAGGATATGATCGCCCTTGGCGAGCGTCCAGGCGATCGCGAGTTCGCAAGGGTCACGCTCCCATGAGCGAGCCAGCGCCAAGAACGCGTCGATGCGCGCGAGATTGCGCTTCCAGGCCGCTCCGGTAAAGCGGGGATTGGATTTACGAAAGTCGCTCTGAGGGAGCGCTTCGATGTCGCGCAATTCTCCGCTCAACGCCCCGCGCGCCACGGGAGAGAAAGCGACGAAGGCGACGCCTAGTTCGCGGCAGGCCTGGATCATCCCCAACTCGGGCGCCCGCGTCCAGAGCGAGTATTCCGACTGGACGGCCGAAATCTTATGCACCGCATGCGCGCGCCGCAGCGTGTCAGGAGCCACTTCCGACAGGCCGATCGCGCGAATTTTGCCTTTCTCGACTTGTCTGCCCAATGCGGCGACGGTTTCCTCGACCGGGCGGCGTTGGTCCAGCCGATGCACGTAAAAGAGATCGACATGGTCGACGCCGCAGCGTTTTAGCGAAGCGTCGAGCGCCTCGATCATATGCGCGTCACTGTTGTCGATCGTGCGCGATCCGTCTTCGAGCCGGCGGATGCCGAATTTGGTGGCGAGCGTGATCTTGGCGCGCCGGCTGCGATCTTCTGCGAGGAACTTGCCAATCCGCGTCTCGCTGAGGCCGTCGCCATAGATATTGGCTGTGTCCCAGAAATTGACGCCTAGTTCGAGCGCACGCGACAGCACGGCGAAAGCCTCGCTTTCGCTGCTCGGACCGTAAAAGCCGGCCAGACTCATGCAGCCGAGGCCCACGGGGTTTACGTGTACGCCGGTGTCGCCAAGGGGGCGCTGGGGCATGAGATCAAATCCTTTGTTGGTTGAGCGATACAGCGCGGCTAGCTCGGGACCGAGACGCGCAAGCCGTCAACTCGCGCCGGGTTTTTGAAGCGTCGCCGCAATGTCGAGCGTCGAATGTTGGCCAATCGATTCGAAATTTGTATCGAGCCATTGCGTTGCGCTGTCACGCCCGAGGTCGCGCAATCGCGTCAGCATCCCCCAGGACACATCGCGCTTGGTACGGGCCTCGAAACTCTCAAGCTTGCCGTGTCCGCCGATGCGATGCAGACGCTCGCCGCGATACTGGTGGCCCGCAAGCGCGCCCGTTTCGATCAGGCGTGCGACGAAATCGGCGGCCCGTAGCTCGGCCAGCAGCCCCGCATTAAAGGTGATCTCATTCATGCGGTTGGTGATCTCTTCGGCTGATTGAGGAATCGTATGCCGATCGATTGGATTGATCTGCACGATCACGCAGTCGCGGCAGTTTGTTTCGTAGAATAGCGGCCAGAGCGGCGGATTGCCGGCGAACCCGCCGTCCCAGTAAGGCAAGCCGTCAATCATCACCGCCTGAAATAACCGGGGCAGACAGGCCGAGGCCAACACGTGGTCGGCGGTGAGGATTTCGCGACGAAAGATTTCGCCGCGCCCACTGTACACGTTGGTCGCGGCAACGAAGAGTTTTGGCCCGGTCCCCTTCCGCAGCGCGTCGAAGTCGACCACAGCCTCCAACATTTCGCGCAATGGATTGAGGTTGAGCGGATTGAAGATGTAAGGCGAAACCTGTTCGGCGGCGGCTTCCAACCAACTCGGCGCGGTCAGCACGGCGCGCCAAGCGTCGACCCAAGCGTCGACTATCGGGATGCCCGCGCTGGGCGCGCCTTCGTGACTCACGCGTTTCCAAAACGCGCCGAGGTTTTCGCGCGCGGCCGGTGCGCCGCCGCGTCTCAGGCCGTCGGCGAGCACGACCGCATTCATTGCGCCCGCGCTGGCGCCGCTAATCGCCACGATTTCGATGCGTTCGTCGGCGAGCAGCGCGTCAAGCGCCCCCCAGGTGTAGGCGCCATGCGATCCGCCGCCTTGCAAAGCGAGGTTGATGCGCTTTGTCTTCGTGTTCAAGCCGCTGTCCAGCCGCCGTCGATCGACAGATTGGCCCCCGTGATTGGCGCGGCCGCATCGGAGCAGAGATAGAGCACGAGCGCCGCGACCTGTTCGACAGTAACGAATTGCTTGTTGGGCTGCGCCACCAGCATCACATCGTCGATCACCTGCTCCCGCGTCAGTCCGCGCGCTTTCATCGTGTTGGGAATTTGATTTTCTACCAGCGGCGTCCAGACATAACCGGGCGACACGCAATTGGCGGTAATCCCAAACGTCGCGACTTCGAGCGCGACTGTTTTCGTCAATCCCGCAAGGCCGTGCTTGGCGGCGACATATGCTGACTTGAAAGGCGAGGCGACCAAGCTGTGCGCGGAGGCGGTGTTGACGATGCGGCCCCATTTTGCCGCCTTCATCGCAGGAACGGCGGCGCGAATAGTGTGAAAGGCCGAGGAGAGATTGATTGCGAGGATCGCGTCCCACTTATCGATGGGGAAATCCTCGACTGGCGAGACGAACTGAATGCCGGCGTTGTTGACGAGAATGTCGACCGACCCGAGTTGCTGCTGCGCGGATTTCACCATCGCCTCGATTTCAGCCGCCTTGGACATATCGGCGCCGCTGTAGATCGCCTTGACGCCGAATTCCTTCTCGATCGAGGCCCGCTCTTTCTCGATCACCGCCGCGTCGCCAAACCCGTTGATCATCACGGACGCGCCTTCTTTGGCGAGCGCCCGGGCGATGGCTAATCCGATGCCGCTGGTGGAGCCGGTGACGAGGGCGTTTCGGTGCGCGAGCGACATGATAATCTCCGAGGCGTGACGGGGGTCCGATATAAAAGAGTGCAGTGCGAAAGACGAGAGGCGCCCGATCATCGCTGCGCCCCGTAAAATCGTCACCGCGACCTGAAGGTGAAGTCAGGCAAGGCCAATTCAAGAGGCCAGCTTCTTATTTATTGTTATTAGATAAGAAATTTGATAATTTCTCCTGAGAGGCAAACCCCCTATGACAACCGTGACCATTTCATTGCCGGATTCTCTAAAGGCTTTCATCGACGGCCAGCTCGCAACCAAGGGTTTCGGCAATGTCAGTGAGTATTTCCGCAGCTTGCTGCGTGATGCCCAGGCCAAAGAACAGGACGCTCGCCTTGAGGCCCTGTTGCTTGAAGGTCTGGCCTCGAAAAGTTTGCCGCTGGACCCGGATTTCTGGGACCGCCTCAAGGTCAAAACAGAGGCTATAATCGATAAGCATTCGGCCAAAAAGCCGTGAAGTTCTTTATCCAGGCATCGGCCGAAAACAATATCCTGATTCAGTTTGGGTGATAGTCGCAAAAGGGGCGTTTCGATATCGCACGTCGGTTGCGCGCCAATGTCGGTGATGTGGTGAGTCCTCGGACTGCGACTCCGCTCGCGGGAGCGCCTAGATACATCAATAATCTCGGCTTTTGGACTGCGATCATGGCCCATGATTGGGTTTGACGATTTCAAAATCTACTATCTCACGTCTCCTGATTTGCTAACGGTCGTTCGTATCCTGCACGGCGAGCGCGACATCGAAGCCACGCTGGAAACGCAAGCTGTCGAACAACCCGATTTGCAATGACCGCAACCATTGTAGTTTTTCAACGGTCGCGAGGGATCGCGGCGCCCGAAACGTGCGCCGCGCCGAGTGCTGCCGTTTCGGCCTAAAATTACTGTTCAATATTTTGCAGGAACGGAACGCGTTTCTCGGCGCCGTCACGCCGTCGGCAGCTTGTAATCCTTGAATTCCTCGCGAAGCTTCAGCTTGTTGATCTTGCCCGTCGCGGTGTGCGGAATTTCGCTAACGATTTGCATGTCGTCTGGCATCCACCATTTAGCGATCTTAGGCTGCAGGAAATCGAGCACATCCTGCGTCTTCGGCGTTTTGCCCTCCTTGGGCACCACGACTAGCAGCGGACGCTCATCCCATTTGGGATGCGCTACGCCGATCACTGCGGCCTCGGCGACGTCGGGGTGTCCAACCGCGAAATTCTCGATGTCGATCGAGGATATCCACTCGCCACCGGACTTGATTACGTCCTTGGCGCGGTCGGTGATCTGCATATAGCCGTCGGGATCTATGGTCGCGACATCGCCCGTGTCGAAGAAGCCATGCTCGTCGAGGAGCGCGCCGCCATCGCCCCTGAAATAGGTGTCCACGACGGCGGCGCCCGCGACCTTGAGGCGGCCAAAGCGCTTTCCGTCCCAGGGAAGCTCGTTGTTTTCGTCGTCGACGATTTTCATCTCGACGCCAAACGGCGCCCATCCCTGCTTCGATTTGATCTTAAGCACGTCGTCGAAGGATTCCGTCTGCGACGCCGGCTTGATGAATCCGGTCGAGCCTAGCGGGCTCATTTCCGTCATGCCCCAGGCGTGACGAACCTCGACGCCATAATCCTGCTCGAAAGCCTGGATCATCGCGGGCGGGCAAGCGGAGCCGCCGATCACCACCAGCTTCAGCGTCGAGAGCGTCTTGTTTTCTTTCCTGAGATAATTGAGCAGCATGAGCCAGACGGTCGGCACAGCCGCGCTGAAATTGACCTTCTCGCCCTCGATCAGTTCATAGACGGATTGACCGTCGAGCCGTGGCCCCGGCATGACCAGCTTGGCGCCGCGCATCGGGCCAGAAAAGGCTAAGCCCCAGGAATTGGCGTGGAACATCGGGACGATCGGCATGCACACCGTGTCCGGTCCGATCGGCAAGCAATCGAGCCCGGTCACGAATAGGGAATGCAGCACGTTGGAGCGGTGGGAATAAAGCACGCCCTTGGGATTGCCCGTCGTGCCGGAGGTATAGCAGAGCCCCGCGGCGGTGCGCTCGTCGAACTCCGCCCAGCGGAAATCGCCGTCCGCTTGCCCCAGCCAATCCTCGTAAGCGATGGCGCCGCGCAGCTTCGTCGCGGGCATATGCGCCGCGTCGGTCATCACCACGAATCGCTCAACCGTCGGCAGGCGGTCGGCAATTGCCTCCAGCAGAGGCAAGAAGGTCAGGTCGACGAAGACGAAACGGTCTTCGGCATGGTTCATGATCCAGACGATCTGCTCGGGAAACAGTCGCGGATTGACGGTATGATAGATTGCGCCAATCCCGGTGATTCCAAACCAGGTTTCGAGGTGCCGGTGGCCGTTCCAGGCGAGCGTCGCGACGCGATCACCTAACTTGATCCCGTCGCGCGCCAATCGTTGCGCGACCCGCAGCGTCCGGCCATGGATCTCGCGATAGGTCGTGCGATGCAGCGGTCCTTCGACCAGACGCGTCACGACCTCGCGGCTACCGTGTTGGCGGCCGGCGGCGTCGATGATCTTGTGGATCAACAACGGCCATTCCTGCATCTGCCCTAGCATTGCGCTTCTCCCGGCCCTCACACGAGCCTTGTGTACGTGTTCAAAATCAACATGGCTCAGGCGTCGCGGGTTGGCAATCACTGTAAATTGTAACTGAAATTGCTCAGATCGGCGCGCGCTTGTAGAGACAAGGACGGCGCCGGTCCCGGCCCCATATGGACCGGCCCCAGGTGGAGAAGCGCATGGAGGATTCGAACGCTGGGGATTTCGCGGCTCGCGTCTGGTTCCGCCTCATCAGGCTGGAAAGCCGGATCGCCGCCGCTGTTTCCGAACGGCTGCGGGAGGTCGGGCTTTCGATTCCCCAATGCGACGTGCTGACCACGCTGACGGAGGCGGAAGGGGTCAGTCAGCAGGTGCTGGCGCAGCATCTCTATGTCACCAAGGGCAATATCTCCGGCCTGCTGGATCGGCTGGAAACCGCGGGAATGGTGGAGCGACGCTCGACTGCGCTCGACCGTCGCCAATACGAGATCTATCTTACCCCGGCGGGACGGATCGCCGCCGAGCGCGCGATAGCCATTCAGCGCGCGCTGATCGCCAAGACGCTCGGGCAATTCTCGGTGGAGAGGCTGTCCACGCTCGAGACGATGCTGATCGAACTGCGCGATCGCGTGCGCCGCGAGAGTGACGGCGCACCGACGGCGGAGGCGCAAAACGCGTGAGCGGCCGCCTCTTGCGCTCGCCCCCCCGATGGTCCAAATAGGCCTCGGGAGGTTGGCGAAGGACGTACCGCTCGCCAACCGGGTCAGGTCCGGAAGGAAGCAGCCCTAACGAGCCAGGGCGGGTCTTTGTCCAACCTCCCACCTCCCATTTCCGCCAGTTTGCAGCGCCGAGTGCTTTCGTGCGTGAGCCAAGGGCTTTCGTGCATGGGCCGATGGCTCTCGCGCATGATCGATACCGCGCATGAATGACATACCCGCGCCTGTGGCGCCTGAGCCGTCCGTTCCCTACCGGGTCCTCGCGCGCAAATACCGCCCGTCGAACTTCGACGACCTGATCGGGCAGGACGCGATGGTGCGCACGCTCGCCAACGCCTTTTCGTCGAACCGCATCCATCAGGCTTATATCCTCACAGGCGTGCGCGGCGTCGGCAAAACCACGACCGCCCGTATCTTGGCGCGCGCGTTCAATTACCATCTGCCCGGCACGACTGAGCGGCCGAGCGTAGTGATGCCCGAACTCGGCGTGCATTGTCAGGCGATCATGGAATCCCGGCACGTCGACGTGATCGAGATGGACGCCGCCTCGCACACCGGCATCGACGACATTCGCGAGATCATCGAGAATGCGCGCTATCGCCCGGTTTCCGCGCGCACCAAGGTCTACATCATCGATGAAGTGCACATGCTGTCGAAGCAGGCGTTCAACGGTCTGCTTAAGACGCTGGAAGAACCGCCCGAACACGTAAAGTTCTTGTTCGCGACGACTGAGATTGAAAAGGTGCCGATCACGGTGCGCTCGCGTTGCATCCGGTTTGATCTGAAGCGGATCGAATCCGGGGTGCTGATGCGTCATCTCGAGAAGATTTGCGCGTCTGAAAACGTCATCGCGGAGCCTGATGCGCTGGCGTTGATCGCCAGGGTTGCGGAAGGCTCGGTTCGCGACGCGCTGTCGCTGCTCGACCAGGGCATGGCGCATGGCGCGGCTGAGGGTGTTAGGGTCGGCGACGTGCGCGCGATGCTCGGACTTTCCGATCGCGGCGAGATCATCGATCTGTTCGCCGCCGCCATGAAGGGCGATGTCGCGAGCGCGCTCGCGATGACGGCGAACCTCTACCGCGCCGGCGCCGATCCTGCGGAGATGCTGATCGAACTCGCCGAGTTCTGCCATCTCGCGACGCGCATCAAGCTCGCGCCGGCCGCGCTCGCCGATCCCTCGATTTCTGAAATGGAGCGCGCGCGAGGCGCCGAGATCGCTGGCCAACTCGCTGTCGGGCCGTTGACACGCGCGTGGCAAATCTTGCTCAAGGGCGTCGACGACATCAAGGATTCGCCTCGCCCGCTCGCCTCGGCGGAAATGGCCATAATTCGGCTTGCTTATGCCGCCGATCTGCCTAGCCCCGAGGAAGCTCTGCGCAAGCTGGGTAGCGAGGCCCCCGGCGCGGCGTTGCCCGCGCCGCCTCCCCGGGCCACTCCGGCGGCTCTTCCGCGCGGACCTCTGGCGGTCGCCGCTCCGTCGCCCCGGCTGGCGCCGGCGCTTATGCCCACCAACGCGCCCGTGTCTGCCGCGCCTCGGCTTACGCGCTTCGAAGATGTCGTGGCGCTCGCTCGATCCAAGCGAGACATCACCCTTGTGCAGGCGCTAGAGGCGCAAGTGCGTCTCGTCCGGTTCGAGCCGGGCCGGATAGAGTTCACCCCGGGACCCGGCGCGGAGCCGACGCTCGCACAATCCCTGTCGAAGAAGCTCGGAGACTGGACAGGCGAGCGCTGGATGGTCGCGATTACGCAAGGCGCGACAGCGCCGACGCTGCGCGAAGTCGCCAAAGCCAAGGAGGAGGAGCGTCGCGACGGCGCCGCCGGACATCCCCTGGTGCGCAAGGTCATGGAGCGTTTTCCCGGCGCGAAGATCGTCGCCATCCGCGAGCCGCAGGTTCAACCGCCGGAGCCGCCCCCGCCCGCCGCTCCGCCCGAGGAAGACATCGGCTACGCCGACCCGATCACCTTAGAGGAAGAGTTCTAGGCGACGCACACGGCGTCGCCAAAGTTAACGCGCTGAACTGTTTGGCTTAATCACCAGAGGAATTCGAATGGATCTCATGGGCATGATGAAGAAGGCGCAGGAGGTGCAAGCCAAGCTCGCCGAAGCGCAGGAGGATCTCGGCAGGCTCGAGGTCGAAGGCCAATCGGGCGGCGGCATGGTCAAAATCGTCGTTACGGGCAAGGGCGAAATGAAGTCGATCAACCTCGACCCCGCGTTGCTCAAGCCCGAGGAGAAGGAGATGGCGGAGGATCTGATTATCGCCGCCTTCGCTGACGCCAAGACCAAAGCCGACCGCGTCGCCTCTGAAAAGATGCAGTCGCTGACCGCGGGCCTACCGCTGCCGCCTGGTATGAAATTGCCGTTCTGATGGCTGCCCACGTCGCCGGACCGGAGATCGAGCGGCTTATTCAGCTACTTGCGCGGCTGCCGGGCTTAGGGCCGCGCTCCGCCCGCCGTGCGGCGCTGCACCTGATCCGCAAGCGCGAACAATTGCTGGGTCCGCTCGCCGAGGCGATGAGGATCGCCGAGCAGCGCATCACGACCTGCTCGGTATGTGGCAATGTCGATACGCGCGATCCCTGCATGATCTGCATGGACCCGCGGCGCGAGAGCGAAACACTGGTGGTGGTGGAATCGGTCGGCGATCTCTGGGCGCTGGAGCGTGCCGATGCAACGCGTGGCCGTTACCACGTGCTGGGCGGCGCATTGTCGCCACTTGACGGCATTGGTCCCGACGAACTCAATCTTGCGAGCCTGGTCGAGCGGGTGGCGGAGGGCGAGATCAAGGAAGTCGTGCTGGCCGTCAATGCGACCGTCGACGGACAAACAACCGCGCATTACGTAACGGATCTGCTTGCCGCCTACAGCGTTAAGATAACGCGGCTCGCGCATGGTGTCCCCGTAGGCGGTGAGCTAGATTATCTCGACGATGGCACGCTTTCAGCCGCGATGCGACAACGCACAGCGTTCTGAGCAAGCGTGGTCTCTCTCATGAGGGTTCGCTATGGCGGTTGCAACGTCACTTCCCCTGTTCCGCGCGCCGGCGGCGCCGCGTCAAAAGGGGCCGCTCGGTATGTTGGACACCG
>JAYTRP010000122.1:0-19237 GCA_043746145.1 Hyphomicrobiales bacterium
AAAGGCGAACGTAGCGCCGTCGAACACCTGTTGAAACTAGGCCATCGTCGGATCGCCTTTCTCGGCGGCGACGCTGAAATGACAACGCAGCAGGAGCGGGTTGCTGGTTGGCGCGAGGCGCTGGGGCACTGGGGCCTGGCGGTCGACGAAACTCTGGTATTCGAGGCGCCGCCAACCAGCGAGGGCGGACGGATCGCCGTCGCGCGCGCGCTTGATCTAACGCCGGCGCCCACCGCCTTCGCCTGCTACAACGACATCGTCGCCATGGGCGCGACCCGCGAACTCGGCCTGCGTGGGCTTGTCGTCGGCCGTGACGTTGCGGTGGTCGGCTTCGACGATATCGCTGCGGCGGACTACAATTCACCGCCACTCACCACAGTCAGCGCCGATACGCGGGACTTAGGCGCACGCTGCGCGGAAAGCCTGCTCGACCTTATCCGAGGCGAGGACCCCGCAGGCCTTTCCTACGCCGGCAATACCCGGTTGGTCGTGCGCGAAAGTTGCGGCGCGAAAAATCAAACGCGGAGAGCGTCATGAGCAAGGGATTGCGTTGGGGATTGATCGGCGCGAGCACGATCGCGGCCGAACACATGATTGGCGCCATGCGCGCCAATGGCGGCGAAGTTGTTGCCGTCATGAGTTCGAACCTGGCGCGAGCTAAAGACTACGCGGCAAAGCACGCGATTGCTCGCTCGACGACGGAACTCGCAGCGCTGGTTGAGGCGACCGACATCGACGCCGTCTACATCTCGACTACCAATGAACTGCATCGCGATCAGTTGTTCGCCGCCGCTGCGGCTGGCAAACACGTCTTGTGCGAAAAGCCGCTGGCGCTGAACCTCGCCGACGCACGCGCGATGGTGGCGGAATGCGCGGCGCAGGGCGTCGTCATGGGGACCAACCATCATCTTCGCAACGCCGCGACGCATCGGGCCATGCGCGACGTAATCGCCGCCGGCCGCATTGGCAAGCCACTGTTCGCGCGGGTGTTTCATGCGGTGTTTCTGCCGCCGCATCTCCAAGGTTGGCGTATCGCGAACCCGGACGCGGGTGGCGGCGTCGTACTCGACATTACTGTCCACGACGCGGACACCTTGCGTTTTGTGCTTGGCGACGAGGCGGTCAGCGTCACGGCGATGATGCAAGAGAGCGGCATGGGGCAGTCCGGCCTTGAGGATGGCGTCATGGGCGTCGCGCGCTTTGCCGGGGGCACGCTCGCGCAATTTCACGATGCCTTCACGACACGTTACGCCACGACGGGCTTCGAGGTGCATGGGAGCGAAGGGTCGTTGATCGCGACCAACTGCATGACGCAGCAACCCATTGGTGAGGTCATGCTGCGTAACGCCGCAGGAGCGGAGCCGCTGAAGCTCGAACACGAAAGCCTGTATGCCCGCTCGGTCCGGCTTTTTCAGGCCGCGGTCGCGGGTGAAGGCGCCCCAGCAGCGACAGGCGAGGACGGCGTGCGCTCGCTCGCATTTGCGCTCGCCGCCCGTGACGCCGCGCGTTCGGCGCGCGAAACGCAGGTCGAGGTCTGACGTGGCCCGCCCCAGAATACTCACCGCGGCCGAAGCGGCGCGGTTGGTGCCGGACAGCGCGATCGTCACGGTTTCGTCCTCTTCGGCGCTTGGTTGTCCCGACGCGGTGTTGGCGGCGATCGGCGCGCGCTTCGAGGCCGAGGGGCGTCCGCGCAATCTGACGACGATACATCCGATCGCGGCTGGCGACATGTGGGGCGTCAAAGGCATCGACCATATCGCCAAGGAGGGTTGCCTCGCGCGCGTGCTGGCGGGCTCCTATCCTTCCGGCCCGTCGTCAGCGGAGCCCCCCGCGATCTGGAAGATGATCTCGGGCGATCAGATACCCTGCTACAATGTTCCCTCGGGTATCCTGTTCGACATGCAGCGCGAAGCCGCCGGCAAGCGGCCCGGCGTGCTGACCAAGGTCGGCATGGACACTTTCGTCGATCCACGCCACGAGGGCTGCGCGATGAACGCCCGCGCGCGCTCGGCCCCGATCGTGAGCCGCGTCAACTTCGCGGGCGAGGATTGGTTGTTCTTCCCCTCGATCGTTCCCGATGTCGCCATCATTCGCGCAACCACGGCCGATGAGCGCGGCAATCTGTCGTTCGAGCACGAGGGCGGCATTCTCGGGCCGCTCGATCAAGCGCTCGCGGCGCGCAACAATGGTGGGCTTGTAATCGCTCAGGTTAAGCGTCTCGCGGCCGCAGGCAGCCTCAAGCCGCACGACGTGATTGTGCCGGGCGTGCTGGTCGATGTGATCGTCGTCGCGCCCGATCAGATGCAGACGACGCACACGCCCTACGACCCTTCGATATCGGGTGAAATATTCCGCCCGATGAGCTCGTTCGAGACACCCGAGTTTGGCGTCGGCAAAGTGATCGCGCGGCGGGTGGCGCAGGAGCTTCGTGAGGGCGACGCGGTCAACATCGGCTTTGGCATATCCGCCAACGTGCCGCGCATCCTCATTGAGGAAGGCCGGCATGGCGCCGTCACCTGGGTGATTGAACAAGGCGCGGTGGGTGGCGTGCCGCTGCTGGATTTTCAGTTCGGCTGCGCCTCCAACGCCGAAGCGATCGTGCCCTCGCCCGCGCAGTTCACCTACTTTCAAGGCGGCGGCTTCGACATGTCGTTGCTCTCGTTCCTGCAAATCGACAAGCAGGGTTGCGTCAACGTCTCCAAGCTCGGCGTCCGGCCGCATGTGACGGCAGGCGCCGGCGGCTTCGTCGACATAACCGCGCGCGCCAAACGTATCGTATTCTCTGGCTATTTCACCGCCGGGGCAGGGCTTGTGATCGAGGCCGGCGCGCTGCGTATCAACCGCGAGGGCAAGGTCAAGAAGCTGGTCGAACACGTCGAACAGATCACTTTCTCAGGCGCTCGCGCGATCGCTCAGGGGCAGGAGATAACCTACATCACCGAGCGCTGCGTGATGCGGCTCACCCCGGCGGGCGTCGAGGTGACGGAGATCGCGCCGGGCGTCGATCTCGAACGCGATGTGCTGGCTCAGTCCGAATTCTCGTTGAGGGTCGCGCCCGATCTCAAAATGATGGACGCGCGTTTGTTTCAGGTCGAGCCGATCGGGCTTACGCTGCGCAGCGAGGCGCACGCATGAGCGCCCTCGTCGAGCTATCCTTCGAAGGCTCGCTCGCCCGCATCACGTTGAAGCGCGCGGACAAGCTTAATGCGCTCGACATGCCCATGGTCGAGGCTTTGTTTGACGCGGCGCGTGCGATTGACGCGCGCGGGGATACGCGGGTCGCGCTGTTATCGGGGGAGGGCAAGGCGTTTTGCGCGGGAGGCGACATCGCCGCCTGGGGATCGTTGCCCGCGCTCGACATGTGGCGCGTTTGGACTCGCGCGGGCCATCGCGCGTTCGAGGCGCTGGCGCGGTTGCGCGTGCCGTTGATTGTTGCGCTAACGGGACACGCATTCGGCGGCGGGCTCGAACTTGCGGCAACGGGCGATCTGAGGATTGCGGAAAAGGGGATCAAGCTCGGCTTACCTGAAACGGGCCTCGGCATGGCGCCGGGTTGGTCGGGTTCGCAGCGGCTCGTGCGCCGTTTTGGAGCGTCGGTAGTGCGGCGGATGGCGCTGGCGGGCGAGATGGTCGAGGCGGAGGCGGCGCTCGCGCTGGGATTGGTTGACGCGGTGGTTGAGCGGGGCCGAGGGCTTGCGGCCGCCGAGGCAATGGCGGCCAACATCGCCAAACGAGGGCCGGTGGCGGTGCAGATCGTCAAGGCGATGATCAATCATGCCGAGGGTGAGGATCCGCAAGCGCCGATCGAGGGGCTTGCGGGCGCCTTGACGGCGACCACGGCGGATCTGGCCGAAGGGATCGCGGCTTTCAAAGCGAAGCGGGCGCCGGAGTTTCTCGGCCGCTGAAGGGGAATCGGGAGTCGGAAAAGACTTCTGTAGACGGGACCGGACCGCATTCGGTGGGAGAGGACGTTCAAAGAGGGAATAACCCATGAAACTTCACAGCATCATGTTGGCGGGCGTAGCGACTTTGTTTGGTCTCGCCGCTGCGCAGGCGGCGGAGAACAAGGAAATCCAGATGCTGCATTGGTGGACGTCGGGTGGCGAGGCAGCCGCTCTGAACGTTCTCAAGCAGGACCTTGGCAAGGAAGGTTACACCTGGAAAGATGTGCCGGTCGCAGGCGGTGGTGGCGAGGCCGCTATGACGACGTTGAAGGCGATGGTCGCCGCGGGCAACCCGCCCACTGCGTCGCAGATCCTGGGTTATTTCGCGCTGGACTATGCCGAGGCCGGCAAGCTCGGCGACATTTCCGCGCTGGCGGAAAAGGAAGGCTGGGCCAAGGTCATCCCGCAGGCGCTGCAGAAGTTCACCACGACCAATGGCAAATGGGACGCGGTGCCCGTCAACATCCACTCCGTAAATTGGATCTGGATCAACAAGGCCGTGATGGAGAAGATCGGCGGGACGGAGCCCAAGACCTTCGACGATTTCGTTGCGCTGCTCGACAAGGCCAAAAAGGCCGGCGTGATTGGTCTGGCTCTCGGCGGCCAGCCCTGGCAGGAAGCAACCATGTTCGACTCGGTCGTCGCCTCGACCGGCGGCATCGACTTCTACAAGAAGGCGTTTATTGATCTCGATCCGTCGGCGCTAAAGTCCGACACGATGAAGAAAGCGTTCGACAATATGGCGAAGCTGCGCGCCTATGTCGATCCCAACTACGCCGGACGTGATTGGAACCTCGCCACCGCGATGGTTGTCAAGGGCGATGCGCTCGTGCAGGTGATGGGCGATTGGGCTAAAGGAGAGTTCGGCGCCGCACACAAGGAAGCCGGCAAAGACTTCCTCTGCTACCGCTTCCCCGGCACGGACGGTTCGGTGATCTACAACACCGACATGTTCGCGATGTTCGACGTTTCGGCCGACCGCAAGGCCGCTCAACTCGCGCTCGCTGCCGCTACGATGAGCCCAAGCTTCCAATCGGCGTTCAACGTGGTCAAAGGCTCCGTCCCCTCGCGTATGGACGTGCCGGACACCGCATTCGACATGTGCGGCAAGAAAGGCATAGCCGACGTGAAGTCGGCCAACGCCTCCGGCACGTTCGTCGGTTCTATGGCGCAGAACTATGCGCAACCGCCGGCGGTCGCAGGCGCCTATCACGACGTCGTAACCAAGTTCTTCCACGGCGAAATCAAGACTTCCGACTCCGCGGTCGCCGAACTCGTCAAGGCGCTTGATAACGCCAAGTAAGCAAACGTAATACGCGCCGGTCGGGTTTGAACCGCCCGGCGCTTCAGCCTAAATCCTCTCCCCAAATCCCGGGGAGAAGGCCCGTCTGGAGGAGCGAAGACATGACTAGCACTGTCGCCCCGATCGTGCGCTCCGAGCGCCGACCGCGGCTCATGTTACGCGGGAGCTTGCAGAACTGGCTGCCGCGTCTCGTGCTGGCGCCGTCATTTCTGCTCGTGCTCGTGTTCGTCTATGGCTTCAATCTCTGGACCATTTTCCTATCGTTCACCAACTCGAAGGCGTTCGCCAACACGAAGTTGATCGGCTGGGGCAACTATCGAAAGTTGTGGAACTGGACCTTCGAGACCGATCCGCCGTCGGGCTGGTACACCGCGCTCGTCAATATGGGAATCTTTGGCGGGCTTTATATCTTCTTCTGTCTCGTGCTGGGACTAACGCTCGCCATTCTGCTGGATCAGAAAATTCGAGCCGAAGGAATCTTGCGGCCGATCTATCTCTATCCCCTCGCGCTCTCCTTCATTGTCACCGGTACTGCCTGGAAACTTTTCCTCGATCCAGGCATTGGCCTTGAGAAGGCGATGCATGATTGGGGATGGACCAGCTTTCATTTCGATTGGGTCGTCAATCCGCGCATGATGATCTATTGCGTCGCGATCGCTGGCATCTGGCAGACTTCGGGCTTTGTGATGGCGATGTTTTTGGCGGGGCTTCGAGGCGTCGACGGCGAGATCCTGAAGGCTGCGCAAATAGACGGCGCCTCGGCTTATCAGACCTATCGGCGGATCGTTATTCCGATCATGCGCCCCGTGTTTTTGTCCGCCATCATCGTGCTCGCGCATATGGCGATCAAGTCCTACGATCTGGTGCTTTCTGTAACAGGCAAGAATCCCGGCGGCGCGGCCGAGCTGCCTTCCACCTTCATGTACTCCTACACGTTCACGCGTAATCAGATGGCGGTCGGCTCGGCTAGCGCCGTCATCATGCTGATGACGATCGCAGCAATCATGGTTCCCTATCTCTATTCCGAGTTGAGGGAGAAGGTGCGATGACCGCCGCTGATCTGGTCGCCACGCCCCGAAATCGACAGCCAACGCGGCATTCCGTCACCACCCGGATCGTCATTTATGGCATGCTGATCGTCTTCGCATTCATCTATTTGATCCCGCTCGTCGTGATGGTGATGACCTCGCTGAAGCCAATCGAGGAGGTGACGGGCGGTAACATGTTCGCGCTCCCGCATCGGTTGACCTTCGATCCCTGGATCAAGGCCTGGGGCGAGGCGCGTATCGGCGTATCCGACACGCTGGGGATTAGCAGCTACTTCCTGAATTCGATCAAGATGGTCATTCCGGCGGTGTTGATCTCGACACTGCTTGGGGCGTTGAACGGCTACGTGCTGACGAAATGGCGCTTTCCCGGCCACAAGCTCGTGTTTGGCATGATGCTGTTCGCCTGCTTCATCCCGTTTCAATCCGTCATTATTCCGATGGCGGTGATCCTGGGAATGCTCGGCCATCTCGGCAATCAGATGATCGACCTGACAGGCTTATCTTTCGGTCTCGGCAATCCGATTGTTAATCTTGTCATCGTCCACGTGATCTATGGCCTCGGCTTCACAACGCTGTTTTTTCGGAACTATTACGAGGCGTTTCCGACCGAGCTTGTCAAAGCGGCGATGATCGACGGGGCGAGCTTCTTCCAGATTTTCAGTCGCATTCTGTTGCCAAACTCGGCGCCGATATTCATCGTCACCGTGATTTATCAGTTCACCAATATTTGGAACGACTTTCTGTTCGGCTCGACCTTCGCCGCCGGCGACTCCTCGCCGATGACTGTCGCGCTCAACAATCTAGTCAACACGTCAACCGGCGTGGTCGAATATAACGTCAACATGGCGGCGGCGATTATCGCGGCCGCGCCTACGCTGTTCGTGTACATCGTCGCAGGCCGCTATTTCGTGCGCGGACTGATGGCGGGCGCTGTGAAAGGATAGTTGGATTGGCCTTTCTCGAAATTAATGCACTGCGAAAGCGCTTTGGCGCTGTCGAAATTCTCAAGGGCATCGATCTGACCTTGGACAAGGGTGGCTTTCTCGTGCTCGTTGGACCGTCGGGTTGCGGCAAGTCGACCCTGCTCAACACGATCGCGGGGCTTGAGGCGATCAGTGCGGGCGATATCCGCATCGATGGCCAGACGATCAACGACCTGCATCCTTCCAAGCGCGACATTGCGATGGTGTTCCAATCCTACGCTCTCTATCCCAATATGACGGTTGCAGAGAACATGGCGTTTGGCATGGAGATGCGCGGCGTATTGAAGCCCGAGCGTGAGAAGGCGGTTGCCGAAGTCGCCAAGACCTTGCAGATCGAACATCTGCTTCAGCGCCGCCCGAGCCAGCTCTCAGGCGGCCAGCGTCAGCGCGTTGCGATGGGGCGCGCGCTGGTGCGCCATCCCCGCGTGTTCCTGTTTGACGAGCCGCTCTCCAACCTTGACGCGAAACTAAGGGTCGATATGCGGCTTGAGATTAAACGCCTGCATGCGCGGACCGGCGCGACGATTGTCTACGTTACTCACGACCAGATCGAGGCGATGACACTGGCGACGCGTATCGCTGTTTTGAAGGACGGCGAATTGCAGCAGGTCGGCACGCCGCACGAGGTCTACAATATGCCCAACAATCTGTTTGTCGCCGACTTTATGGGTTCGCCGGCGATGAATCTGCTTGAGGGCAAGCTGGCAAAGATGAACGGCGCCGCGTCAGTTGTGATTGAGCGTGGCGGCGGCGAACCTATTGTGTTTGCGGCGCCACGCAGCGCCGATCCGAGCAAGCTCGGTGACGGCGCCAAGGTGATCTTCGGCATCAGGCCCGAGGCGGTCAGCGATCTCGAGGGAATGGATCGCAATTCGAAAAGCGTGGCGAAGTTTGACGCGCTGGTTGATGTCGTCGAGCCAGCCGGGTCCGACACGTTCGTCGTGACGACAATCGCGGGCAAGGAAGTGACGGCGCGAATGCGCGCGGATGCCGTGGTGCGCGTTGGCCAGTCGCACGTGTTCGCCTTCGATCTCGAAAAGGCGGTGCTTTTTGATCCCGTCACGACCCGGCGTCTCTGAGCCATGGAATCGCAGGTGGATCCCGACATCGTGATCATTGGATCGGGCATGGGCGGCGCAACGCTCGCGTCAGGTCTTGCTCCATCCGGCGCACGCATACTGATCATCGAGCGCGGCGAACAGCTCGTCGATTCGCCAGAGACTCGTGACGCGCGCGCAATCTTTCAGCGCGGTCACTTTCGCCCGGTGGAAACTTGGTTGGACGGCGCGGGTAAGCCGTTCAACCCCGGCAATTATTATTACGTCGGCGGCAACTCGAAGTTCTACGGCGCCGTGCTGCTGCGCTATCGTGCGCAGGATTTCCAGCCCATGCAGCATGCCGAAGGCGTGACGCCGGGCTGGCCATTCACGTATGACGAGCTGGAGCCTTGGTATTCTCGCGCGGAGGCGCTTTATCGCGTGCGCGGCGCGTTGGGGGACGATCCGACCGAGCCCTACCATTCGTCGCCCTATCCGTTTCCGCCCGTGCCGCACGAGGCCGCCATTGCTCTGGCAAAAGAACGCATGAAGCGTGTTGGCTTGCATCCTGCGCCCTTGCCGCTCGGGGTCGATATCGACGCCTGGATTAAGCGCGCGCCAACCACCTGGGATGCGTTTCCCGATGCGCGCACCGGCAAAATGGACGCCGAGACATGTGGGCTCGCGCACGCGCTCACCTTTCCCAACGTGTCTTTGTTGACCGGAGTCAAGGCCGAACGATTGATTCTAGCGGCGGATGGAAAGCGCGTCGAAGGCGTGGAAGTCTCACAGGGCGGCGCTACTCGCATAATTAGGGCGGGGACGATCGCGCTCTGTGCGGGCGCCGTCAACACAGCAGTGTTGCTGTTGCGCTCCTCGGCAAAGGGAGTCGCCAACCGCAGTGACATGGTTGGTCGGCATTTCATGAACCACAATTCATCGCCGGTGATCGCGATCGATCCGCGCACAATCAACGACTCGGTGTATCAGAAGACGCTCACCATCAATGATTTTTATCTTGACAACGGACGCGGCGGGCCGCCGCTCGGCAACATCCAGTTGCTCGGCCGTGTCACGGGCGCCATTCTGAAAGGCACACTCAAGCGCTTTCCGCAGTTCTCGCTCGATTGGATCAGCCGTCACGCCGTGGATTGGTACGCCATGAGCGAAGACCTGCCAAACCCGGAAAGCCGCGTCACTATTAACGGCACGGAGATTCAGCTTGATTGGAAGCGCAGCAACTGGGCCTCGCACAAGGCTCTGGTCAAGCTGCTCTCTGAACGTTTGCGCGCGGCGGGTTATCCGATCGTTCTGTCGCAACCCTTCGATCGCCGCACGCCCTCGCACCAATGCGGGACCGTACGTATCGGCTCCGATCCGGCCAAGGCGCCGCTCGACTCGTTTGGACGTGCGTTCGATCATCCCAATCTGTTCGTGGTCGATGCGTCCTGCCTACCGACTTCGGCGGCCGTTAATCCGTCACTGACCGTCGCTGCGCTCGCCTTACGCGCCGCGGCGCATATCGCGCAGGCTTCGCGTTGAACGTACGCTCTACAGCCTACGATTACATCATCATCGGTGGCGGCTCCGCGGGTTGCGTGCTGGCCGCGCGGCTCAGCGAAGACCCTTCACTGAAGGTGCTGTTGCTGGAAGCCGGCGGGGGCGATGCTTCAATGCTGTTCCGAATGCCTGCCGGCTTCGCCAAGATGACCAAAGGCGTCGCGAGTTGGGGCTGGAGCACAGTCCCTCAAAAGCATCTAAATGGGCGCGTCATCTGGTACACGCAGGCCAAGGTGATCGGCGGCGGGTCGTCAATCAACGCGCAACTCTACACCCGCGGCAACGCTAAGGACTATGACGCTTGGGCTACGGATGCCGGCTGCGCAGGTTGGAGTTATCGCGACGTCCTTCCCTATTTCAAGCGTTCGGAGGACAACCAGCGTTATCATGATGCCTATCACAGCTATGGCGGTCCGCTCGGCGTCTCTTATCCCGTACATGCCCCGCCGATCAGCTACGCTTTTCTGCGCGCGGCGCAGGAAGCGGGCATTCCGTACAACGCCGATTTTAACGGCGCAGTTCAGGACGGCATTGGCCACTACCAACTATCGACGCGCAGCGCTGAGCGATCTTCAACGGCGAGCGCTTTCCTAAAGCCCGCGCAAGGCCGTAAGAACCTGACTGTCCGGTTGAACACTCCGACGCTGAAACTGCGGGTTGAAAACGGCCGCGTTGTGGGGATCGACATTGGCGGCGCTAATGGAGGGATCGAGACGATCCACGCTGATCGCGAGGTTATTCTTTCGAGTGGAGCGGTGGGCTCGCCGCGGTTGCTGCAACTCTCCGGGATCGGCCCTGCGGACGCATTGACGGCGGCGGGCGTCGAGGTCGTCCATGATCTGCCCGGGGTGGGGAGCAATCTGCAGGATCATCTCGACCTCTACGCTATCTGCGAATGCACAGGCGACCACACCTATGATGGGGTTGCAAAGCTGCACCGGACCGTTTGGGCAGGGCTGCAATATATGCTGTTCAAGACGGGGCCCGTGACCTCGACTCTGTTCGAGACTGGCGGATTCTGGTATGCGGACAAGGGCGCACGGTCGCCCGACATCCAGTTCCATCTCGGATTGGGGTCAGGCATCGAGGCGGGAGTCGCCCAGATGAGAAATCCTGGCGTAACGCTGAACTCCGCGTTTCTTCGTCCGCGATCGCGCGGAACGGTTCGCATCGCGAGCGCTGACTCGGCTGCGGCGCCTCTGATCGATCCCCAGTATTGGGCCGATCCTTACGATCGTGAATGCGCGCTGAAAGGGCTGAGGCTCGCGCGCGAAATCCTGCGCCAGCCGGCGCTGAGGCCGTTTGTGCTCGCCGAGCGGCTGCCGGGCGATAGCGTCGAGAGCGACGCCGAGTTGCTCGATTACGCCTATCGCACCTGCAAGACGGATCACCATCCCGTGGGGACCTGCGCGATGGGGACCGGCCCCGATGCGGTGACGACGCCGGAGCTGAAATTACGCGGATTGCTGGGCCTGCGCGTGGTTGACGCTTCAGTGATGCCGTTCGTGCCCTCGTGCAACACTAACGCGCCCACCATCATGATTGCGGAGAAGGCGGCGGACCTGATCCTGGGCCGCGCGCCGCCGCCACCCGCTGATTTGCCCTTGGGAGCCTTGCGATGACCGAACGCCTGCTGCGCCACATCGTATTGTTCGGCTTTAAGCCGGGGGTCGAGGCCGACGCGGTCGTCGCGCGCTTTCGGGCGCTGGGCGATCTAGTCCCCGGGGTGCTGGCGTTCGAGTGTGGCGTAGATGTAAGCCCCGAGGGCCTTGCGCAGGGCCACACCCACGCATTTGCGCTGACCTTCGGGAGCGACGCTGACCGCGACGGCTACCTCGTCCATCCCGATCATCAGGCGTTTGTCGAATGGGTCGGGCCGAAGGTCGAGAAGGCGCTGGTGGTGGATTATTGGGTGGAGTGAGCGGCGGTTCAGAGAGCCAGCGGGGGCGCCGACCTTTCAAGGATTGTGATCAGAGCAGGCAATCGCTCGGACGCAACCTCCCAAACCAAGTCAATCCGTACATCGGCTTAACCGTGAACAAGTCGGTGACGCATACCAACTATCTCGCGCCAGGAAATTTCCGGACACTCCGCCTTCTGACCGGACGACATCTTGCTGGCTGCTTCGCCGATTATTTCAAGAGAACGGATCACCGCGTTCTGTATCTGGCGGCTATCGATGAAGTCGGTCTCTGAGATGCCGTGAATAAAGCTAAGCGCGTCTCGGGCGGCCAACAACATGTCGACCACAAGAGTTTGATCGCGAAAACTAATTTCAGCCATGCACAAGTTCGGCTTCCGCTAAAATCGCGGTGCTTCGTAGAACGTTGCGGCTACCCTCAACCGCTTCGCGCTCGACGAGGTCTATTTTCCGGCCAAATAGCCTTTCAGCTTCCGCTTTAAAGTCCTCAAACGCCAAAAGGTCATTGCGTCGTTCTCGTGAGAAGGTAACTAGAAAGTCGATGTCGCTGTGCGGCGGCAGATCGCCGATACGATGCGCGGCTGATCCGAACACCTCCAGCCGAATGACACCATAGCGGGCGCAAAGCCCTGCCAGTTGGACCTGCTTGCTCGCGATAACAGCGTTCATTCCGCTTACGGCTCCAACTCACTGTCCCAATACAGGTAATCCATCCAGCTCGAATGCAGATAATTCGGCGGGAACAGGCGTCCGTTCTGGTGCAGGTCGTGCACGGTGGGTTGATACGGCGCGCGCGCGGGGAACATGCGCGCGGTCGCCGGCAGCAGGTCGGCTTTGCGCAAATTGCAGGCGGAGCAGGCGGCGACGACGTTTTCCCAGGAGGTGACGCCGCCCTTCGAACGCGGAATTACGTGATCGAAGGTTAGCTCCTCGCGCTCGCCGCAGTATTGGCAGTTGAAGCGATCGCGCAAGAAGACGTTGAACCGCGTAAAGGCGGGGAAACGCGACGGCTTCACGTAACTCTTTAGCGACACCACCGACGGCAGGCGCATGCTGAAGCTCGGGCTTCGCACCAAGGTGTCATATTCGGAAACGATGTTTACCCGATCCAGGAACACCGCCTTGATTGCATCCTGCCAGCACCAGATCGATAGCGGATAGTAGCTCAGCGGCCTGAAGTCCGCATTGAGCACCAAGGCCGGGCACGTTTCCGGCGATACCGCTTGAACATGAATCGTCAACTCGACGCTCCGTCCTCCGCGAAAGACTCACCAAGCGCCACCCCGGTGTAAATATTAGTCTACGCTCACCGTGACGCCCTTGTGAAGGGCGTCGTAACGCGCTGTTTTGTCACGCGCTGCGTGCTTCTATCGCCTCCATATCGGCGTCCGATAGGCCGAAATGATGACCGATCTCATGAATCAGCACGTGCGCGACCACCTCTTCGAGAGTGTCCTCGCCGTCGCACCAATAGTCGAGAAGCGGGCGGCGATAGAGCCAGATCATGTTGGGCAGGGCGCCGGTTGGCGCCTCTGCCGCGCCCTGGGCAAGGCCTCGCCCACGAAACAGGCCCAAAAGGTCAAACTCGGTCTCGGCGCCCATCTCCTCTAGCGTCTCATCGTCCGCAAAATCGACGACCTGGATCACCAAGCCATCGCAGAGCCGGCGAAACGATTGAGGAAGACGGTCGAATGCGTCCCGCGCGAGGGCGTCGATGTCATCGCCGCCCGGGGCTCGCCACGATCCAGAAGAGTGCGACAAATTCGCCATCGCGACCTCATGGGTTAAATGCGCGTCGGCGCACCGCCTCAAGCTCGGCGAACAACGCGCGTACGCGAGTCGCCGCGCCCGCTTGCACCCGAGCCGCCGCGTCGGGAAATTCTGTCAGGATGCGCCAGAAGGTCTCGCGAGGGATCTTGAGCACGGTCGAGTCGCAACTCGCCCTTGCGTCGGCGCCGCGTTGCGTATCCGCTAGCAGCGCGGTTTCCCCGATGAGAACCCCCGGCCCGACTCGTCGCTCATCGCTATTGGCCACGAGCAGGATTTCGCCTTCAAGCACAAAATAAGCGGAATCCGCAGGGTCTCCGAACGAGAACAGCGGTATTTCCGCCTTCAGCCGACGTTTCTCGCAGGAAAAGGCAAGCAACTGCACCGCCTCGCGCGGCAAGACGTTAAAGGGCCTTGTCGCGGCCAGTCGGCGAACGTCGCTGTCGAGGCTCACCGTCTTCCCTACTTACGGCAGCAACGTGCCTACTTACGGAAGCAGCTTGTACCCGCCGCCGTCTGTAACGAGCAAGCGCGCATCGGCTGGGTTTTCCTCAATCTTCTGCCGCAGGCGATAGATGTGAGTTTCCAGCGTATGGGTGGTCACGTTGGCGTTATATCCCCAAACCTCGCGCAGAAGCGTTTCGCGTGCGACGCTATGTCGCTCGGCGCGGTGGAGAAAGCGCAAAATCGCCGCCTCCTTCTCGGTCAGTCGCAACTTCGCGCCTTTGATGTCCATCAGCGTCTTGTTCGCCGGGCGGAAGGTATAATGCCCGATCTGGAACTCCGCTTCCTCGCTCGCTTCGTGCTGCCGCATCTGAACGCGAATTCTCGCGAGCAACACGGCGAAGCGGAACGGCTTCACGATGTAATCGTTAGCCCCGGCCTCAAGGCCGATCACCGTATCGGCGTCCGAGTCGCGTCCTGTGAGCATGATGATGGGCCGCTTGAAACCTTCGGAACGCAGGAGGCGCACGGCCTCGCGTCCATCCATGTCAGGCAGTCCAATATCCATAATGACGAGATCAGGGGCGGATTTCGAGATCGAATTGCGCGCCGATGAAGCATCCTGAGCCTCGCCGACAACGAATTCGGGATGCATCCCTAGTTGTTCACTTAACGCCTGCCGAAGATCGAGGTCGTCGTCGACGATAAGTATCTGTCGCGATTGAGTCATGTTCTCCGCATCTCGCGCGCCGAATGTTGGCGTGGGGGGCTAGTATATGCCGATTTTGACCCGCACGAACAGGCCGGCGACGGAATTCACGGGAAAATCTGCTACTTTGCAAACTAACTCTGTATCGTCCGGGAATTTGTCTGGTTTCCGCCGCAAAGCGCCGGTTTTCCGCTAATTTCATTCACGCAGAAGTCAGGATGTGTATTGATAATGCCATTTCTGCCAGATGCGCAGGAGATTACATTCCCGTGATAGTTGCCGCGCCTCAGAAATGGTCGATCGCTTACAGCCGATTTGGACTCGGCGCCCGCGGAGGTTGCGCCCCCCGTTCGGGCGATCCGAGAGAGGCGCTAATTGCTGAACTCGACACTCCACGCGTGGCCGAATTGTCTGACCCGTCGTTGAAGCCGACGGCGGTGGCGCTGCGGGAGGTTTATGCGGATCGGGAAGCCAGAAAAGCGGAGCGGGAGGCAATTGCATTCAGCGTGCTCGCTAGCATGGCCATGCCGGAGCCGGCGTTGGCCGCGCTAACGATACCCGAACCGACGCGGGACGGCTGTAAGACTCTAGCAAAGCCCGCAATGCCGATGCAGCAGAGCATCTTCCGCGAAGAGGCGCGTGCGCGGATCGGGCGCGCCTGCGCGGCGCCGATCGGCTTTGTCGAACGCCTCGTCGCCTTTTGGTCGAACCATTTCTGTGTTTCGGTCGGCAAAAACGACCTGGGCCGCGCGACGGCGGGCGCGTTTGAGCGCGAGGCGATACGACCGAATGTTCTTGGACGCTTCGCCGATATGCTGCTCGCGGTTGAGCGCCATCCCGCAATGCTGAACTTCCTGGACAACACGCAGTCGCTCGGACCCAATTCGATTGCCGGCCATTCTGGCGGACGCGGGCTGAACGAAAACCTCGGCCGAGAAATTCTCGAACTGCATACGATGGGCGTCGGCTCTGGTTACACTCAAAACGACGTCACTCAATTGGCGAATATTCTGACGGGCTGGACGATTGTCGGCCGCGAAGGCCGGCTCGGTCAGCCAGAGGACGCAATCTTTAACGCAAACGCACACGAACCTCTCGCGGCGGTTGTGCGGGACCGGCTCTACTTGCAGGATGGCGCTGCGCAAGGGGAAGCGGCGCTGCGCGACTTGGCGGCCGAACCAGCAACCGCGGCGCATCTCGCGCGTAAGTTCGCACGCGCCTTTGTCGCCGACGAACCCGAGCGAGCTCTCGTCGATCGCCTCGCCAAAGTCTTCGTGGACACCGATGGAAATCTCGCGGCGCTCGCGCGGACGCTGATCGAGGATGAACGATCCTGGGCGGCGCCCGCTGCAAAGTTCCGCGATCCCTGGGAATGGATGACGGCCGCCTATCGTGCGTTCGACCGTCCGCCGACCGACCCCAGCTTTACAATTCGCTCGTTGAATCTGCTCGGTATGCCACTCTGGCAGCCTGCGGGACCCAACGGTTATTCAACCGACACGGCCGCTTGGGCCTCGCCTGAAGGCCTCAAGACGCGCGTCGAACTCGCCTCGCTGTTCGCTGCACAGGTAAAGGCCGGCCCCCATCCGCTTGCGCTTGCCGACGCTGTACTGCCCGAGGCGTCGGCGGCGACGCGCGAGGCGGTCGCTCACGCCGAGACTCCCGAGCAGGCCTATGCGTTGCTGATCCTTTCGCCTGAGTTCCAGAGGAGATGAGCATGATGTCTTTCCCCCGTCTGCGGCGGCGCGATGTGCTCCTAGGGGCCGGCGCAACATTCGGTTCAGCTTTTATTCCCCGCGTCGCCAGCGCCGCCCATGCCCGCGATCCCCGGCTCGTCGTGATTATTCTGCGCGGCGCAATGGATGGATTGTCTGCGGTCGCGCCGATCGGCGATCCCGACTACGCGGGTTTGCACGGCGATCTTGCCTTGCGATGGGACGGCGGCCATGCCGCTCTAAAGATACACGATTTCTTCGGTCTAAACCCCTCGATGACCAATTTCGCCCGGCTCTACGACGCCAAGCAAGCGCTCGTCGTTCAGGCGACTGCAACGCATTATCGCGATCGTTCGCATTTTGACGGGCAGGATGTGCTCGAAAGCGGCATGCTTGCGCCAGGGCTGACGCAGAGCGGCTGGCTCAACCGGGCGGCTGGCGCATTGCCCGTGGGCCAAGCGGTTCGGGCTGGCGCGGCGCTAGGCGTCGGCGCAGTCGCGCCTCTGGTGATTCGCGGTCCAGCGCCGATCCTGGGATGGGAGATGAACGGCCTTGTCCCGCCGACCGATGATCTTCTAAGGCGGGTGATGAACCTTTACGCGCACGCCGACCCCGCGCTCGCGGACAGCCTTGGGAAGGGACTGGAGGCGGATCGGATGGCCAGCGGTCGCGGCATGGATGCTTTGAAGCCGGGCGGCGACATCGCGGAGCAGATGAGGAAAAGCGCCGCTGGCGCTGCGCGCCTTATGGCTGCGCCAGAGGGCCCGCGCCTCGCGGCTCTCGCATTTGATGGGTGGGATACTCATGTCGCAGAGGGTGGCGCCACGGGCCGGCTCGCGCAGTTGCTCAGTGGCCTCGATGGGGCTTTTGCTGCATTTGAACGTGAACTCGGGGCTACCTGGAAAGAGACGGTTGTCGTCGCCGTTACGGAGTTCGGCCGCACGGCGCGAATCAACGGCACGATCGGAACAGATCATGGCACCGGAACGGTCGCCTTTCTCGCCGGCGGCGCGCTTGCCGGCGGTCGCGTGATTGCGGATTGGCCCGGGCTTAGAACCGCAGATCTATATGAGCAGCGGGACCTCCGCCCGACCATAGATCTACGTGTTGTGCTGAAGGGTGTGCTTGCCGATCACCTCGGCCTCTCCGCTACCGTGCTCTCGCGCTCGGTGTTTCCCGATACGATTGGTGTGAAGCCAATGACGGGGTTGATTGCGGCCTAACCGTGTGAATTCAATAGGGCAAGAAGACGTAGCGGATCGCGAGAGCATCCAGACTTTCGCTTCTTGATTAGCAAGCGTTTATCGCAAAATTATTTGCAATAATTTGCTGTCTACTCAGCAAGCCACGATTCTGCTTTTCCTATGTTTGACCGTCGTTTTCCTAGGCGCAGAAATTAAAACACCATCGAACTGGGCATTCTGATTTGGCCCACAAGCATTCTGCGCGCGCTGGAAGTGATACATCGAATTAATTATAAATCTAAATCTTTCGTTAGGCTTTGCTCAATACAGCTAGCCATGCGCCTCCAATAGTGCTTATTTTGTTAAGGAATTGTTAACCTTGACAACTGAGAGGGCACCCGTTGGCACAGGTAAGCGAAGTTTCAAATTTTGCCAGCCGCATTGGAAAATTACTTGAACGCGTCGAGTACCGTCGCGTGGAGTCGGTGGAAGATAAACGCGAAATTTTTAGGATGCGTCATGACGCATATGTCCGCGAAGACGCCATACCCGCCCATCCATCGAGCATGTTCACCGATCGATTTGACGACCTGCCAAACGCTTGGTTGATTCGCGTCTCGATCGATGGCGAACTTGCTGGTTCTATTCGCCTGCATCTTGCGGTCAGCGTAGAACACGATCTTCCGGCGATGGTGGCCTACTCCGACGTTCTCACTCCCTATTTACGCTCCGAAACTCGTTTGTTGTATGCGTCGAGGCATGTAAATAAACCGGAATTTTCAAGGCGCTTTCCGGAGATGCCCTTGATCACGATGCGACCAGGTTTTCTCGCAGAGCGGTATTTTAACGTTGATTTCCTCCTGGGCACGAGCCGCGCGGAAAACCAAGGCGCTTTCAGGCGCCTGTTGGCGGTACGCCCATGGTCTGAACCAAGGATCGATCCAGGGTTAGCCGGTAAATGGGCATTAATGGCCTACGATTGCCAAGCACAGCGGGAGAAGACTTTGCAGCGCTACCCGTTTTACGAATCAACGGTCGAAGAACAACACAATCTACTTCGCAGATCTTCAAACTCCGACGAGTGGAAGCTGAATTCCTCTATGCGGACAAAAGCGCACACAGCTCAGGAACTTCGACTCTAGCAATCATAGAGCAGAGGGAATCAATCGGCTTCCAGGCTAGTCAGAATTGGAGGTTCTGCCCAGTATTCTACCAAAAGTCGTGCGTACCTTTGAATTGTGCCGCACGAAGGAGGTAAACAGATAGCTTCCAGCGCTGTTAACCATTGTTGATAACGATCGCGCGAAATTGGAATGCTCAATCCGCCGCGGTTAGGTGCGTCCCCGTCAGAGTGTTTAATAAGTTGTTCCGTTAACATCGGCTCAACGGGTCTATCCGGATTTGATCGAATATTCCTGACAAGGCCGGCGAACACGTCTAGAGATTGCAACGACATTGATGACTGCGCGTGAATGGTCCAGTCATGAAAGCAGTTTAAGGAAACTTGGGTTTGGTAAGCCAGCAACCCACTTGTGCTGAAGCCGATAAACTGCGCGTCGCGTTCGGTGCAGAAATCTTCGTAACAGGCCCAGTCAGAGAGACTTAGGCCTAAAGCTCGCGC
>JAYTRP010000123.1:0-2067 GCA_043746145.1 Hyphomicrobiales bacterium
TTCAACCGCTTAGCGTTGGTGGAGCCAGACGGAATCGAACCGACGACCTCTTCAATGCCATTGAAGCGCTCTCCCAACTGAGCTATGGCCCCAAAATCATCCCTAGTCCCGTGATCGCCCGATTGGGATCGGATGATTGTTCGCGGGCCGCCGCTATAACCGCATTGCAAAAGGGCTACAAGGCCCGGCGCAAGGAAATTTCGCGGCGGCTTCCTTTTACGACTCCTAACGGGGTTTGCCCTATGGCTCCTCGTCGGGCGCAATTTCGCCGTCGATCAGCGAACTCACGTCGTCTTCGTCCTCTTCCTCTTCCTCGAGGAAGGCGTCGTTGGCGGTGTCGTCTTCCTCGACGTCGATGTCGTCGGCCACGGGATCGGCGGACTTTTCCTCCGCCGCTTCGACCTCGTCGAGCGATACGATCTCAACGCCGCCTGCGGCCGCCGTCTCGTCCTCGGCCTCTTCGTCTTTCGCGGACGCGCGTTCAGCGCGGGCGACGACGCCCTGGAAGATGGCGCCACACTTCGGGCAGGCGATCGGATCCTTGTTCAGATCGAAGAACTTGACGCCGCAGTGTTGGCATTGGCGCTTGGCTCCAAGCTCCGGTTTGGCCACGTCTGTTTCCTTGGTCGTTTAAGCGAAAAATTCAGCGAGCGCTCCGGTTAGTCGGGGCCGCGGCAGGTGTCAATGCGGGGAAAGCCCTGATCGCGTCTGGCGAACCACACGCCATGCCTGGCAACGGCGCGCGCGCGAGGATATGAGACGCCGCTGAGATAGCGCCGCGGACGGAGAACCTCGATGGATTATGAAAATATTCTGGTGGAGACGCATGGCCGGGTCGGCTTGGTGCGCCTCAATCGGCCCAAAGCGCTCAACGCGCTGAGCAAAAGCCTGATCGCCGATCTTAATCGCGCGCTCGAAGGCTTCCAGAACGACGAGTCCATCGGCGCGATCGTTCTAACTGGGTCTGAGAAAGCGTTCGCGGCGGGCGCCGACATCACCGAGATCGAAAGCCAGACATTTGCCAGCGCGTATATGGGCAATCTGATTTCACCATGGGAATACGTGACCACTATTCGCAAACCGGTGATTGCCGCGGTTGCGGGCTTCGCGCTCGGCGGAGGATGCGAACTCGCTATGATGTGCGATTTCATCATCGCCTGCGAAACTGCAAAGTTTGGACAGCCGGAAATCAAGCTCGGCGTGATTCCCGGGGCTGGGGGCACCCAGCGCCTGACGCGTTTTATCGGCAAGTCGAAGGCAATGGACATGATTCTCACGGGCCGCATGATGGATAGCGTGGAAGCGGAGCGCTCGGGACTCGTCTCGCGCGTGCTGCCCGTCGAGAATTTCGTCGCTGAAGTCGTCAAGATCGCCGCCAGCGTCGCCGCACTTGGCGCGGTATCCGTCTGGGCGGCTAAAGAGGCGGTCAATAGCGCCTATGAGACCACGCTCGCGGAAGGCGTGCACTTCGAGCGGCGCCTGTTCAACGGGCTGTTTTCGACCGAGGACCAGAAGGAAGGCATGCAGGCGTTTCGTGAGAAGCGCCCCGCCACGTTCAAACATCGGTAAATGCCGGGATCGGCCGACGCTACGACCAGCTAAACAATGGCGACGCGACGAAAAGCTATACTCTTTGGGCGTCGTTATGGTACGCAGCCGAAAATTTCGCGGCGCCGACGGTCGGCGCCAGGATTGCGAATTTTAGTCGAGGAGGGCGCCATGAAGCTTTTTCGCCACGGTCAGGCGGGGTCTGAGCGCGCGGGGGCGCTGGATCGAAACGGCGTCAAGCGAGACATTTCCATGCTCGTGCCTGATATTACGCCCGACTGGGTTTCGCCGGAAAAGCTAAAGGCGATCGCGGCGATCGACCTTGAGAAAATGCCCGTCGTCGCCGAGGGAGTTCGTATCGGGTCGCCGATCGGCGGAGCGCGCCAATTCCTCGCCATCGGCCTGAATTACCGCAAGCACGCGGCCGAATCGAACATGCCGGAACCCAAGGAGCCGGTCGTTTTCACAAAAGCGATTACTTGCATTCAAGGCCCCAATGACGATGTCGTCTGGCCGGAA
>JAYTRP010000124.1:0-6612 GCA_043746145.1 Hyphomicrobiales bacterium
GCGCTTGGGAGGTGGCAGGGCGTCTATCTGTTCGAGCATCGCCGTGCGCCGCATCGCCGCGAAATCGCGCTGCACCTGATCGGGGAATGAAGCCCTCTCCGGAATCGCCGCCTGCGGGCACAGGCTCGAAACCGAAAACGCTGCGTCCACCATATTCATGCGAACGCGCCCGTTCCTCGGCGAACAGCGCCTCCGTCGTAGGCCCGACTGCGGTCGCCTCAAGCTTGCGCGCCTGTTCGTCCAGCCTGCGGATCGCATCGAGTTCCTCGCGCTCGCCGAGCCGCGCGCGCACCACCGCGGTTTTCATCACGGCGATCGTGCGGTCATAAACCTTCAGGGTAACCGGGTAGGGGTGGCGGTCTTTGCCGCCGTGCGCAACTGAGAAGCGTGCGGGATCGCTAAAGCGGTAGGGCGCGCCGTGCACGATTTCGGCGACCTGGGCCAGCGCCCGCACCGTGCGGGCTCCGACGCCCGGCGTCATCAGCAAATCAGCAAAATCCTTAGGCCCGCGATCGGCGGCGGCCGCAAGATTGGCGTGCAACCGGCGGGTGATTATGTTTTCAGGGCGCACGTCGTGATGCCCCGGCATGATGAGATGCGGCAGCATCGGCGCCGCATCGGGCACGGTCGGCTCCGCCTTCGCGAGCAGGCGCGCAATCCCATCGGGACCGAGCGTGGCGATCACGTCGACCTGGCGCTGCCGCGAAGCCTCGGCGCGCCGGTCGGTGAGGTTGACGATGACCCCTTGATTGGCGCCGTCGATTGCCGCATGCGGCGCCTCGACGAAGCTTTCCAGACCTTCGGAAAGCCAGTGATAGCGTCGCGCCTGCCGGGTTTCTTCGTTCATGCCCTGCTGAACCACGACCCAGCGGCCATCGTCCGCAACCATGAAGCCGTGCAGATAGAGATCGAAGCCGTCCTGCACGGCGGCGCTATCGACCTTGGCGACAAGCCGGCTCACTTGCGCAAGCGCCGCGCCGTCAAAGCCAACACGCTCGCCAATCTCAACCAGCTCGCGCGGCGTCTCCCGCGATTGCGCCCCGCGCCCGCCGCAGACGTGCAGGCCCAAATCCTTCGATCGAGGGCCGAGGCCGCGCTTCAAGGCGCCAATGACGGAGGTGGTGATTCCCGAGGAATGCCAGTCCATTCCCATGACGGCGCCGAACGCTTGGAACCAGAAAGGGTGCGCGAGCCTGCGGAGAAATTCGTCGCGCCCGTATTCCAGCACGATCGCCTCCGCGATCACGGCGCCGAGCTTCGTCATGCGTTCGCTAAGCCATCGCGGCACACGGCCGCCGTGCAGCGGCAAATCCGCGCTTCCCCCTCGCCGCGCCATCCTCGCCCCCGTTGCCGCAAACCGCGGGAGAGGCGAACATATCAAGAACACACGCAGATGCAAGCGGCGTTGAAGGCCTTACAGACCAGCGCCAATACGCCTGATTTCCCAAGCGAGCTCGACGCCGCTCGTCTCGAAAACGCGCTGGCGCACGGCTTCGCCTAGCGCCTCGATGTCGGCCGCCGTCGCGTCGCCTCGATTGATGAGGAAGTTGCAGTGAAGCGTCGAGACTTCGGCGCCGCCGACGACGAGTCCCCGGCAGCCCGCCGCATCGATCAACTGCCACGCTTTCGCGTCGGGAGGGTTCTTGAACGTCGAGCCGCCGGTCTTCTCGCGGATCGGCTGCGAAGCTTCGCGCGCGGCGGTGATGCGCTCCATTTCGGCGCGGATCGCTGACGGTTCGCCGCGGCGCCCTTGAAAAATCGCAGCGGTGAAGATCACGTCGTCCGGCGCCTCGCTATGGCGATAGCTGAAGCCCATTGAGGCTTGGTTGAACACGTGCGCCGCGCCCGCGCGATCGAGCCCGCGCGCTTCCACAAACGTGTCGCGCGTTTCCCCGCCATGAGCGCCGGCGTTCATGCGCAACGCCCCACCGATCGAGCCCGGCACGCCACGCAGGAACGCCAGCCCGTCAACTCCCGCTTCCGCCGCGGCGCGAGCGACTTGCGCGTCGAGCGCCGCCGCACCGGCGACAACGCGGCCATCGGCGCCAGCCTGAATCGCGCCGAACGCCTTGCCGCCGAGCCGCACGACCACGCCGCGCACGCCCCCGTCTCGCACGATCAGGTTGGAGCCGAGGCCCACGACCGTGACGGCGATCTCGCGCGGCAATGTCGCGAGCAGATAACCGAGATCTTCCTCGTCGGCGGGCAGCGCGAGCACATCGGCGGGACCGCCGACACGAAACCATGTGAACGGCGCCAGCGGCGCGTCGAGTGTGAGCCGGCCGCGAAATTGCGTCAGCGACGCGACTAAATCGCCAGCCTTCATCGAGGACCGTCGGCGAGCTCGCCGGGCAGCGCGTAGGCCCATTGCGTGATGTTGCCGGCTCCCAGGCAGATCACGTAATCGCCGGGCTTTGCGATGTCGCGCACGAGTCCCGCGAGATGCTCGGGCGAGGGCAGGGCGATGGCGTTGCGATGGCCGTGCGCGTTGATCGCGGCGGTCAGCGCCTCCTTGTCGACGCCCGGGATCGGCGCCTCGCCCGCGGCATAAACGTCCGCGACAATCACAGCGTCTGCGTCGTTGAAACATTGCGCGAAGGAATCGAACAGCGATTGCAACCGGGTGTAGCGATGCGGCTGCACGATCGCGATCACCTGACCCTTGGTCGCGCCGCGCGCCGCGCGCAGCACGGCTGAAATCTCGACCGGGTGGTGGCCGTAATCGTCGAAGATCGCGACCCCGTTCCAATCGCCGGTGCGCGTGAAGCGGCGTTTGACCCCTCCAAACGAGGCGATCGCTTTTCGTATGGTCGGAATCGACGCCTTGAGCTCATGCGCGACCGCGATGGCCGCCGTCGCATTGAGGACGTTGTGAAGCCCGGGCATTGGCAACGAAAGCTCGTCGATATAGGTCGCCTGACCCGTCTTGCGATCACGGATCAGCACGTTGAAACGCGTCTCGCCGCCGTGGGGCTCGAAGTCGAGCAGGCGCACGTCGGCCTGGGGATTTTGGCCGTAGGTGATCACGCGCCGGTCTTCGATGCGGCCAACCAGTTCCTGAACGGTGGGATGATCGAGGCACATCACCGCGAAACCGTAAAAGGGCAGGTTCTCGACGAAAGCGTAGAACGCATCCTTGATCGCGTCGAATGTCTTGAAGTGATCGAGATGCTCGGGATCGATGTTGGTGACGATCGCGATATCGGCCGGCAGCTTCAGGAACGTCCCGTCGCTCTCGTCGGCCTCGACCACCATCCAGTCGCCCTGTCCGCGCCGCGCGTTGGTGCCGTAGGCGTTGATGATGCCGCCATTGATCACGGTTGGGTCGAGCCCCGCCGCGTCGAGCAGCGTGGCGACAATCGAGGTCGTGGTCGTCTTGCCATGCGTGCCCGCAATCGCGACGCACTGCTTGAGCCGCATCAACTCGGCGAGCATCTCCGCCCGGCGAACCACGGGAATGCGCCGTATTCGGGCGGCGGTCAGTTCGGGATTGTCGCGTTTGATCGCGGTTGAGACCACCAGCACCGCCGCCTCGCCCAGATTGGCCGCGTCGTGACCGATGAAGATTTCGGCGCCACGCTCGCGCAGACGCTTGACGTTGGCGTTGTCGCTCGCGTCGGAACCCTGAACGCGATAGCCGATGTTGAGCAGCACTTCGGCGATGCCCGACATGCCAATGCCGCCGATGCCGACGAAATGGATCGGGCCAAGCTCGCTCGGCAATTTCATGGCGCGGGTCCCCCGTCTTGGCGCAAGAGGTCCGACATAAGCCGATTTGCCGATTTGGCCAAATTGCAAAACGCTGGACAAGCGCTCCCCTTATCGCGAAGCCTGACGCGCGCAATTTCCGATGCAGAGAGCGGATCTTGTCCCGATGCGGAGAGCGGATGTTGAACAATTCTCCTGGCCTGTTGACGATCGATCTACACGCGCTCGTGGCGAATTGGCGCGAACTCGCGCGTCGCGCCGCGCCGGGAGAATGCGCGGCGGTCATCAAGGCCGACGCTTACGGCATCGGCATCGAGGTCGCGGCGCCCTCGCTTCAGGCAGCGGGTTGCCGCACGTTCTTTGTCGCGCATGTGGGCGAGGGCGTGCGGGCGCGAGCTGCGCTTGGACCGGTCGCTCGAATTTACGTGTTGAATGGCCTCGAGGCCTCTCGCTCGCTTGGCGAATATCTCGAGCACGCGCTTCGACCCGTGATTGGATCGGCGCAAGAGCATGCACGCTGGGCGGAGCGCTCCTCGCCCTGCGCGCTGCACGTCGACACCGGCATGCGGAGATTGGGTTTTGCCTCGCTTGCCGAGTTACAGGCAAGCGTCGAACGGCACGGTCTCGCTGGCGCCGATCTCCTGATGAGCCATTTCGTTTCTGCCGAGGCGGCCGATGATCCGCTGAACGCGATCCAGATTGCGCGCTTCGCCGCGGCGCGTGCAGCTTTTCCGGAACTGCCGACTTCGCTGACTAATTCCTCAGGCCTGTTTCTGCCCGAAGCGGCGAACTACGATGTTGCGCGTCCCGGCTTCGCGCTCTACGGCGGCAATCCGACGCCAGGGCGCGACAATCCCATGCAGCCGGTCGTCACGCTCGAAATTGCAATCCAGCAGACGCGTTGGCTCGAGCGCGGCGAAACCTGCGGCTACAACGGTTTGTGGACGGCGCCGCGACGTGCGCGCATCGCAACGCTGCTGTGTGGCTATGCCGACGGATTACCGATCGGCGCTTGCGCGACGGATCGGCGAGAGGGCGCATTTGCTCTAATTGATGGCCGGCGTTGCCCGCTCGTCGGCCGAATGTCGATGGACCTTTGTTTGGTCGACGTTACCGATGTGCCGGAAGCGTCGACGGCTGCTGGCTGCAGAGCGCAATTATTTGGGCCAGAAACTATGCTGGACGATTTCGCGGCGAGGTCGGGAACAATCGGCTACCAACTGCTCACCGGCCTGGGCCAACGCTATGCGCGGCGCGTGATCGCGTAAGCCGTCTCAGACATCCGAGCCCATCCGCGCCCGCGCGCTTTCACTGACCGACGTGACGAGCGCTCTCGAACCCGCCTTCGCCAATCCATACAGCGGCATCCCGCTGTAAACCGTCTCGTACTCGCCGGCGCGGACCCGATAAGTCTCGTGCCAAATGCCCACGTCGCCGCGCGAATTCTTCATTCGGCGATTGAATTCGACCCATGCGGGCCAATGCCGCTGGTCGCGAGCGCGTGCGTAAGCTTCGAGATGATCGAAGCTGCGCCAATATTGGACGATGCCGCTCAAGCTGACGCCGTTGTGACCGAGAAATCCTGTTTCGGGCGGGGCTGCCTCTAATTCCTTGATCATGGCGGGCATAGCCATGATTGCGGGCGCCCATTGTGTGATCTTCCAGAGCTTGTTGATCCGCATCCCGATCAGGAAGACGACAAAGTCGCCCTCGATGTGTGCGGTCATGCGTTCAGGCGTGACCCTAGCCATCGCGTTCTCCAGCCTCAATGCTGCGGAAATTCTAAGTGAACGTCGTAAACTTGACAAGCGCCTGTGCGGATAGGGCCGCAGTGTTGGGCGTCACAGCGCGTTGGTCGGCGTAGGTCGATCGAGGATGCGGCGGCCAAACAGGCTGCCAACCAACTCGACCGCCACGCGCGCGGTTGCGCCTCGATCGTCGAGAAACGGATTAAGCTCGACAATATCCAGCGAACGCACAAGGCCGGAATCGTGCAGCATCTCCATCACAAGATGGGCTTCGCGGTAAGTCGCGCCGCCGGGAACCGTCGTGCCGACGCCAGGAGCAATCGAGGGATCGAGGAAATCGACATCGAAGCTCACATGCAGCACGCCGCTTTCCGCCGCTACGCGCGCAAGAAAACGCCGCATCGGGGCGCCGACGCCGAATTCGTCGATCGCGCGCATGTCGACAACCTCGACCCGCCGCGCGGCGAGCAACTCGCCCTCCGCTGCGTCAATCGAACGCGCGCCGAACATGCAAAAGCGAGCGGAGGGGATCGGCGCGCGCGGCTCCGCACCAAGTAGTTCGTCGAGATGCGGCTCTCCGCTGAGAAAGGCGGCGGACATGCCGTGCATATTGCCGGTGATCGTCGTTGCGGGCGTGTTGAAATCGGTGTGAGCGTCAAGCCACAGTACAAACAAGGGTTGGCCTTGGTCGCGCCAGTGACGCGCCATGCCGTTGACGGAGCCCATCGAGAGGCTGTGGTCTCCCCCTAGGAACAATGTCGTCGCGCCGCTGCTCGCCAGGGCGTAGGCCTGAGCGCTTATGGCGCGAATCCACGCCGCAATCTCGGGATAAAAGCGCGCATTCGCGGGTCCGGGCTCATCAAGTGGTCGGATGTCGCGCTGAAGGATGTCGCCGTGATCCTCAACATGCCAGCCGAGGGCTTCTAACACCCCGCTGAGACCGGCCGTGCGTAGGGCTGCTGCTCCCATCAGCGCGCCCCGGCGTGAAGCTCCGACCTCGATCCCTACCCCGAGCAGGGCTATGTGTCGCGAGTCAGTGACCATCGTTTTCGCCTTGGCCTAAGAGTCCGTTTTGAAATTCACGGATGCGCGTTTCTGCGTAAGAGAACCCCGCCCATAGCGACGAAAATCATGGCGCAAGAAACATCGATGCGCT
>JAYTRP010000125.1:0-6588 GCA_043746145.1 Hyphomicrobiales bacterium
CACGAAATCCAGACACCAGTCGAAGCTCTCGCGCGTCAGGGCCTCGTAGGCGACCGTGTCGCGCACTTCGTCGTAGAGATCGTCCGGCCGGAAGCCGCCGCCGAGCGCGATCGTCACCAGATGCTGCGCCAGCACGTCGAGCGGGGCGGAGGGACTCTGCTGACTCTCGATGTGGCCCGCCAGCGTCGCGATCCTCGCCGCCGAGGCTTCCACCAGCTCGAGGCTGTTGCTCGGCACGATCGTCAGGCGCGAGGGTCGGCCAGGCGCATGGCCGCTGCGTCCCGCGCGTTGCAGCAATCGCGCGACCCCCTTGGGCGAGCCGATCTGCAACACGCGCTCGACGGGAAGGAAATCGACGCCGAGATCGAGGCTCGAGGTGCAGACGACCGCTTTGAGCGCGCCGCTCTTCAGGCCGGCTTCCACGGCGTCACGGGTGTCGCGCTCCAGCGAGCCGTGATGCAGCGCGATCACGCTGGCCCAGTCCGGCCGCGCCAAGAGCAGTTCCTTGTACCAGATCTCGGCCTGGCTGCGGGTGTTGGTGAAGATCAGCGTGCTCGGCGACCGCTCGATCTCCTCGATCACCCGGGGCAGCATCTTGATGCCGAGATGGCCCCCCCAGGGAAAGCGCTCGAGCGACGATGGCAAGAGCGTGTCGATTGTCAGCGACTTGTCGAGCTTGCCGCGCATCAGCAGGCCTTCGCTGGCTCGCGCCGGCCCGAGCAGCGTGCGCCTCGCCTCGTCGAGATTGCCGAGCGTCGCTGATAACCCCCAGACCATCAGCTCGGGGCGCCAGCGCCGCAGGCGGGCGAGCGCGAGCTGTGTCTGCACGCCGCGCTTGTTGCCGATCAGCTCATGCCATTCGTCGACAACGATGCAGGCGAGGTTGGCGAAGCGCTCTTTTGCATCGTCGCGCGCGAGCATCAGCGTAAGGCTTTCGGGCGTGGTGACGAACAGGCTCGGCGCCCGGCGGGTTTGAGCGGCGCGGGTCTTGTTGTCGGTGTCGCCGGTGCGAATGCCGACCGACCAGCCGGCTCCGTTCGCCTGGACCTCCGCAATGGCGGCCTCGAGGTTTCGCGCGGTGTCGGCGGCGAGCGCGCGCATGGGGGTGATCCATAGCGTCGACAGCGGATCGGCCAGTTTTTCAGGAACGCGCGAGCGCAACGCGGCCCAGGCGCCAAAGCCGACCGCGAGCGTTTTGCCCGCCCCCGTGGTGGCGTGCAGCAGGCCGCTGCGACCCTGGCTCATCGCCGTCCAGACCTGGCGCTGGAAGGCGAACGGCCTCCAACCGCGGGCGGCGAAAAACGCGTCGACCGCCGCGTCGGCGCTGGAATCCCGGAGCGGCGCGTTCATGCCTCCGCGCGCTCGGCGAGCAGCGCGTGCAGGCTTTCCAGCGTGTCGGCCTCGGCGACGGGCTTGTCGCGGCGCCAGCGCAGCATGCGGGGAAAGCGCGTCGCCACGCCGCTTTTGTGGCGCTTGCTCAGCGCGATTCCCTCGAATCCTAGCTCGAATACCTGAGTTGGGGTGACGCTGCTTACGGGGCCGAAGCTTTCGACCGTGGTGCGGCGGATGATCAGATCGACCGCGCGCATTTCCTCATCCGACAGACCCGAGTAGGCCTTGGCGAAGGGAACCAGCGTACGCACGGAATCCTCAGGCGGGCCGCTCCACACAGCGAATGTGTAGTCGCTGAAAACACCGGACCGGCGCCCGTGTCCGCGCTGCGCGTAGATCAGCACCGCGTCGACGCTCATCGGGTCGAGTTTCCACTTCCACCACAGGTCTGTCGCGGCTTCGCCACTCTTTCGGCGCCCCACGCCATATTCGGCGCTGCGACCTTTCAGCATCATGCCCTCGGCGCCGATCGCACGCGCGCCTTCGCGCATGGCGTGCAACGCGGGCCAGTCAGGCGCCGTCAATGCGGGGCTCAGTCGTAGCGGCAGACGCAGACCAAACGCAGCCGCGCGCTCGCGAGCCTCGCGCACCACGATCTCAAGCAATGCGCGCCGTTCATGCTGCGGGCGATGACGCTGATCCGCGCCCTCAAATTCCAGTATGTCGTAGGCAATGTACGCGATCGGCAGATCGCGCAGCAGCTTCGCGCCGAGCGCCTTCCGGTTCAGCCGCTGTTGCAGCGAGGCGAACGGCGCAATATCGGAAACATCGCTCTTGGGCGCCTGGTCGCTCGCCTGCACCACCACGATCTCGCCGTCGAGCGCGGTTCCATCAGGCAACCAGCGCTCGAGTTCGCCAAGTTCGGGGAACGCCTCGCTCACCAACTCCTCGCCGCGCGACCAGACCCACCATTGCCCGGCGCGCCGAATATATTGCGCGCGAATGCCGTCGAACTTCCACTCCGCCAACCAATCTCCAACCGAGCCGAGTCGCGTCGGCATGTCGGAGACCGGTCGTTGATAAGCGTGCGCGAGAAAGAAAGGGTAGGGATGCCCCGCCGTCGCGCTGTTCGAGCCCTCGTCGGCGGCCGCGACCAGGGGCGCGAAATCATCGGCGGTCATCGTGCGGCCGGCTTGCGTGTAGCCCATCATGCGCTGCGCCATGCGTTTGGGCTCGACGCCGGTGGCGTCCGCCAGGGCCTGCACCACCTGCAGCTTGGAGACGCCGATCCGCAGCGCGCCGGTGGTCAGCTTGAAGAATGGCAGCCGCTCCCCCGTCGGCAGCGCGGAGACCCAGGCGGTGAGCGCAGCGTAGCGCTGTTCGTCATCGAGCGTTCTGAGCCCGAGCAACCTCGCCATCCACGCGTCGAGCGCAAGTTCCTCGGTCTCCCCCGCCGGGGGCAGCAACAGCGCCAGCGTCTCGGCGAGATCGCCGACATTCTCGTAGGATTCGTCAACCAACCATTCCGGCAGCCCGCTGCGCTCGTGCAACAACCGGCGCAGCAGTTTAGTTGATATCATCTGCCGCGGCTTGCCGCCGGCCAGGAAATAAACGCTCCAAGCCGCGCTGGCGAAGCGCGCGGGATCGGCCATCGACAGGCTGAGATAATCGCGCAAAGCCTCGTTCTTGTGCCGGGTCGAGGTCGCCGAATCGAGCCGGCGGTAAAGCGTCGCGAAAGTCTTCACGCCGCCGCCTCCGCAGGAGAATCGCCCTCGGCCTCATCACCGTATTCGGCGGCGATCGGCTGCGCGTCCAACCCAAGCTCGCGCAGGTAGCGCGCCAGCGTCCCCGACGATCCATGCGTGACGAATACGCGTTGCGCGCCGGTCGCCTCGATCGCGCTCAACAGGCCCGGCCAATCGGCATGATCGGACATTACAAATCCCTGGTCGACGCCGCGGCGCCGGCGGTTGCCGCGCACCTGCATCCAACCACTCGCGAAAGCGTCGGCATAGGCCCCAAAACGCCGCATCCAAGGACTGCCCGAGGTCGAGGGCGGCGCGATCGCCAGCGCCCGGGCGAGCGCTTTCTTGGGCAACCCAGCGCTCACATTCGTCGTCTCGGGAAGCGCGATGCCGCGCGCTCGGTAAACGTCGTTCATCGGCGTCACCGCGCCATGACAAACGATCGGGCCGATCGTCGCATCGAGCCCATGCAGAACCCGCTGCGCTTTGCCCAGGCTATAGGCAAAGATCACGCTGGTCTGCTCGGCGTCTGCGTTGGCGCGCCACCATTGGTTGATCTCGCCAACGATCTCGGCTTCCGGACGCCAACGATAGATCGGCAGGGCGAAGGTGGATTCGGTGATGAACGCATCGCAGCGAACCGGCGCAAACGGCTCGCAAGTCCCGTCCGCCTCGATCTTGTAATCGCCCGAAGCCACCCAAACCTCGCCGCCCCACTCGACCCGCACCTGCGCCGATCCCAGTATATGGCCGGCTGGATGCAACGACACGCGCACGCCGTTGATCTCGACGCTCTCGCCATAAGCCGCGCCCTGCACGGTGATGTCGCCAAGGCGGTGGCGCAGGATCGGCACGCTGTCATGATGGCAGAGATAGGCGTCCGACCCCCGCCGCGCGTGGTCGCTGTGGCCATGCGTGATGACCGCGCGGCGAACGGGACGACTGGGGTCGATGTAGAAATCGCCCGGCGGACAGTAGAGGCCCTCGGGGCGGGGGGTGATGAGGTTCATGACGGGGGATTTAGGGAGGGTGGGGTGGGATTGCGAGGGCGGAGGGAAGTAGGTGAGGGCGTCTTGGCTATCTCTGCCACTGACGCGTGAAACCAAAGAGCATTGATCAACACGGTCAGATCGTTACATGCAAAATCGATCGCAATCCGGTTTAACAGGACAAACTGCACAGTGCAGGCCGAACGCTTTATTGGAATGTCAGAGATGCCCGTTGTTAACGTATTTGCTAAAAAAGTCGGTGCTAATGACTCTTCCAAGCTCGTTCAAGAAAGAACGAGCATCCGCAGGAGCCGCTCGGCTCATGGCGGCCGTGCCGGAATTGCTCGACGCTATCTGCAAGCAGCACAGAAGCGGAAATTAACGTTATACTGCGAAGCTTTTTAAGTTCACTTTGCGGGAGGCATACTTGGCGAAAGCTGCAAAAAAACGAAGGAGCAAATACACTCCGTGGACATTAAGCTCAGGGCGGTTGGCATCGCAAAAGCCGGGTCAGCGCTCACACTTGCTATTAAGGCGCATGGTGGACTGATAGCGACAGTTGAAATTGGCCAAGGCACCCTGGGCTTCAAAGCGGCTGGCAAACACAAATTTACGCGTATTCCGTGGTCCGAATTGGAATCCAGACTCTTTCCTCAAGAGTAGTCAAACTCCGTCAGGCGGAATCACAAATATGAAAAAAGCGATTCATCGCCGGGTTCGCGTCTATTTTGGGGTTACCGTGTCGCACCTGATCCCGCCTAATCCGAAGGAAAGTGTTTCAGACGGAGACTGGGAAAAAGAGTTCCTTTGTAGCGTTCTCGATGACGTTGAAAAGAAACTGACCGGCGAAGGCTTTGATGTCGCCTATCGAGAACACCGGCCTATAAACAATGCGCGGCGGCTGTTTGCGGTGAATTTCGTCGTAGCGACTTTGTATGAGTTTGCAGTAAGGAGGACCCGAAACGCAAAACTGAACAAATCTCGGGCTAAGGTATCCGCGGTTGAATCTGCGAAGAATGAACTTTTAAAGAAACTCCGCAATGCGCTGGAAACGCATTATGTCATCAACGACATTTTGTTTGAATATGCGGCGTACAGGACATTTATCTTCGTCGATCATTTGATAGCCATATTACGCATAAGGCACACAATCACGACCGAAGAACTCGATATGGCGGATGGGAAAATAAGAAACGCCATTGAGATTTTCGAGACGGAAATAATGGAGGTATTTCGCGACACTTGCTGGTCGGGCTCGATGAAATCTACGAATAGGCGTCCAAAGGACGATATATACGAATTTGAACTGGCCGTTGAGGCTTACAATAGCTATTCTGAAACTCAGGTTTGTGGTCCCTTGGTGTTGCTAACGAAAAATATGACCGCGTCCGAAGCAGAAGATCTCTGTATAGACACTATCGACCCTGCCGTAGGAACGGCGCAGACGCAAGAACAACTTGAAGGATTAATCCACGCAGAATTATTGGGCCACGACATAGTTCAGGCTACGGTGCAGTGGATGGACTACGACCCGGATGTTCACGACATATACACTGAATTGGAGATGTGACTTTGCCCGAAGTCGGCGATTAGTTCCTACGTGGGAGATTCCTTTAAAAAACGAACCTTTTTGACTGATACCAACTCTCGTTGATCAGAACCCATGCGCCTACGGGCCCAGACCGAGGACATGATGCGCGAAGGCCGTTCGATGAGGGTGTTCCAGGCGTAGCAACATTGATCGAGGATGTCGTCGTAGGATTCGAACACGCGGTCGGACAGCCAGTCATTGCGCATCGACTGCCAGACGTTCTCCTGCGGATTTAGTTCCGGGAATCTAGCCGGCAGATCGACTATGGTGACGTTCTTGGGGATTGTGAGAGCGCTGGAGAGATGCCAGCCGGCCTGGTCGACTAGCAGCGCCGCGTGCGCCCAGGCGCAATCTCTCTGGTGATCTCGGCCAGATGCAAGTTTATCTGCAGTTTCATCGCCTGCGTGTCGCACCGTGGCGGGACACACTCGGCGCCCCTGCCCTCCTTCGGGCAGATCGCGCCGAAGATATAGGCCCACGCCGTGCGCTGATCTTTCGAAGCGCAAGGACGCGAACCGCGTTTGGCTCATCGGCGGGCAATCTTGTTTTTCTGGCCGATCCGCGCCTCACCGGCGAACCAGACCTCTATGTCGCGAGTTTTAACGCCTTGCTCTTTGGCGATCTTCTCCAGGCGCGCGGGAAAGTTTTTTTAATTCCTCGATGGCGCTTTCGGCTTGCGAATGATGGCGCGGTCGCGCGGTGAGCTTGCGGTAGTTCGGGGTACGCAAGATCTGGCTCATGTTCTGTTCGGAAAGCGAAACGCCAAACTCCAGGTGCGCCCATTAACACAGATCGACAATCCGCCAACGCACGACGCCATGAACCGCAGGAGTCGGACACTTCTAAAAACCTAGCTCTCGGCTGCGATTTCTGATTCCCTCTTGGTTGACGGAGCGGAGGCGAATCGATGCGGGGTCAGGCGGGGTTTTTC
>JAYTRP010000126.1:0-2051 GCA_043746145.1 Hyphomicrobiales bacterium
GAAGTTGATGCAAGCCCTCCCGGGTTGCTTCGTGTCCGCGCTTCTCGCAATAACGACAGGGGAGACAGGGAATTCACAACTTCACCTTCTTCTTCGCGGCCTTAGCCTCCCGATAGAGCTTCGCCCAGCCGGACTTCTGAACCTGACGACCCCTTGCGATGACCAGCGCGTCGGCATCGACATCATCCGTCACAACAGACCCTGATCCGACAAAGGCGCCGTCGCCAATCCTTACCGGCGCCACCAGCGCTGAATTTGAGCCAATGAAAGCGCCGGCGCCAATGTCCGTGCGGTGCTTGTCGAAACCGTCGTAATTGCAGGTGATCGTCCCGGCGCCGATATTCGCCCCTGCCCCCACTCGAGCGTCGCCGATGTAGCTCAGATGGTTGACCTTAGCGCCGGCCTCGATAGTCGCCGCTTTCACCTCGACGAAATTGCCAATCCGCGCGTTCATTCTAATGTCGGCGCCCGGCCGCAGCCGTGCGTAGGGGCCAATCGAGGCGCCGCTAGCGACCTTTGCGCCCTCCAAATGGGAGAACGCGTGGATCACGACGCTATCCTCGATGCTGACGCCGGGGCCAAATACGACATTTGGCTCGATCGTCACGTCGCGACCGATCACCGTGTCCATTGACAGGAACACAGTTTCCGGCGCGATCAGCGTCGCGCCCGCAAGCATCGCGCGCTGGCGCAGTCGACGCTGCATCGCAACCTCCGCACGCGCAAGTTGGACGCGATCGTTTACGCCCATGACCACTTCCTCCGGCGCCATTTGCGCCAGCGCGCGCAGGCCGCGAGCGCCGGCGATTTGGACAAGGTCGGTGAGATAGAATTCATTTGCGGCGTTGTCGTCCGTGACTGCCTGCAACATTGCGAGCGCGTGCGCGCCGGCGATCGCGACCGGTCCCGCGTTGCAGCGGCGGATTTCGCGCTCCTCAGCCGTTGCGTCCTTGTGCTCGCGGATAGCGACAAGCATGCCGTCTCGCTCGATGAATCGGCCGTAACCACCGGGATCTACGGCCTCGAACCCGAGCGCGACGAGGCCAGCGCCGTTTGCAAGCCCTTCACGCAGCGCCCGCAGCGGTTCGGGGCCAAGCAGCGGTGTGTCGGAATAGACCACCAACACATCGTCGGGCGCGCCAGCAAATGCGTCGCGAGCCGCCAGCGTGGCATGGGCGGTGCCGCGTCTCTCAGTTTGCACGAAAATTTGCGCATCCGGCGCGATCCGCCTCGCCTCGGCGGCCAGAGCCTCCCCCTCGGGGCCGACAACCACGGCGATCGAGTCGGCGCCCGCTTCCCGCAAAGCCGTTAGCGCGTGAGCGAGCATCGACCGACCCGCGACTTCGTGCAGCGGCTTTGGCCGCGCGGAGCGCATACGCGTGCCTTCGCCGGCCGCTAGCAAAATCCCAAGACATGAGCGCACAGGTGACGGCATCGCATTCCACCCTTCCGCAGTGGCGAGAAAGGTCGACGTAGCGCGGCCGTCGATCAGCGTCAAAACGAGCGTCGAACGTCACTATGCCGACGCGGATTATCGTTTATAGAGGGGCAACGGATCCGGGCCGGCGCTGATCCCGCTCATGGAATCGGTCAAGCAAATATAAGTGGGCAAGCCCGGGCGCGCCGTCCTATCGTCGGGGGCGTCGCAAGGATGCGCGAAGTCGGAACCTGTAGTCTGCATGGCTGAAACCGCCCGACGGGATTTTCTCAAACTGGCGCTTGCCGGCGCCTTCGCAGCGGCGGGGGCGGCGCTCGATTCCGCGCAAGTTGCGGCCGAGACGCTGGGAGCGCCGACACCCTTCGCACCCGACGACGTGCTCGCACTGGCGCAGAACCTTGCCAAGGCTCCGTTCAAGCCCCCTAATTCAGCGCCGCCCGACCCGTTCGGCAACCTGACTTTCGAGCAGTACAGCGTGATTCGCCGCGTCGTCCCGCCTATTTGGTCCGACGCACATTCCCCCTTCGCGCTCGAACCCTTGCAGCGGGGGTTCCTCTACACGTCAACCATGGATCTCTTCCTGGTCGAGGGCGGTCAAGCGCAGCATGTTCTC